>JANQEF010000097.1 GCA_028278465.1 Dehalococcoidia bacterium
GTATGGCTCCGAGCGAGCTGCGGCCGAAGTAGTCGGCCATCACGACAGGCGGAACGACGAGCAGTCCACCAAGGCCGACGCCGAACACGGCGGCGACCACAAACGCCACCGCGGCGGTATCGACCAATAAGAACAGAAGCGCCACTCCACCAAGCCACGCCGCGGTGAGCGCGTAGACCGTGCGGACGGGCATACGGTCGAGCAGCCAGCCCCAGAAGATGCTGCCGAACGCCGTTCCCGCCGCCATGACGGTCAATGCCGATGCGGCGACGCTGGCGCTGATGCCCTGGTCGCGCAGGAATGCCGCCTGGTGGATGTTCACGCCGGTGTGGATGAAGAAGACCAGCCCGCCGGCGAGCGCCAGCATCCACATGGCGGGCGTGCGCATCGCTTCTCGCAGTGTCCACTGCACCTCACTCTCCGCCGCATCCGTCTGCTGGTTGGACTGCTCATCCGGCTCAATCTCCGCTCCGTCCGGCCTCATGCCGACCGACTCCGGGCTCCTGATCAGCGCCACCAGCGTCGGGGGAAGCGCTACCGCCCAGACCGATATGCCGATCCAGAACCATGCCATCCGCCAGTCACCGTCCGACGCATTCATCAGCACCTGCGCAAAGAGCGGGAAGAAGCCCATGCCGAGCGAGTGCATGACGCCAAGCGCCGACGTCGCTCTGCCACGCCGAGCCACGAACCACTGGGCGACCACCGTTGCGGCGCCGATCTGCACCGGCGAACTGAAGATGACGCGGCCGATGCCGAACAGCAGGTAGAACAGGACGATGTTGTCGACCCAGCGGATCGACATCACCGCTCCACCAAGCAGCAGCATCGACCCCGCGAGCAGGACCCGCGGACCGAATCGCTGCAGCACCCATCCGGCGAGCGGTGAGACGAACATCGAGACGATACCGGCTACCGACGCGGCGCCGACGATCGCTGTGCGGCTCCAGCCCGTGTCTTCCGCCATCGGGAAGACGAATACGGCAATCGTGAGCGTGGCAGCGGCGTTGCGAAAGAACATCGTCAGGCCGGATACGCCGACGATGACCCACCCGTAGAAGAATGGCGTGCGTTTTACCAGCGCCTGTTGAATGTTCGTCTCCCGGGTGTGCGCACGTTTCGCGGTCAGCCACACGACCGCTCATAGCAGCAGGTGATGTTACAGGCGGCTGCGGGGCAACAGGCCGGTTGATAAAGTGATCGGGTCACATCTTCTTGCGGCCAGTATGGGAAGCTGGCAATGGGATCGCCTCCCCGAACAGCCGCACAATCACCGCAGCAGCAGAGCGAATTGAAAACCAGATGACAACCGGCAACAACGGATTCGACGCACGAAAGACCTTCAAGACCTCCGAGGGCGAGTTCACCTACTACTCGCTGCAAACCCTCGAAGACGCCGGGCTGATCGACATCTCGAAGACGCCGTTCACGATCCGCATCCTGCTGGAGAACGCGCTCCGCAATTCCGATGGTGGCCTGGCGACTGAGGACCACGTGAAGCTGGTCGCTTCGTGGCGGCCGGACAGCAAGCCTGCGACCGAGTTCCCTTACATGCCCGGCCGCGTGGTCCTGCAGGACTTCACGGGCGTACCGGTCGTCGTCGACCTGGCCGCGATGCGGGACGCGGTGGCAGACGCCGGGCACGACGCTTCGATCATCAACCCGATCGTCCGCTCGGACATGGTGATCGACCACTCGGTGCAGGTCGACTACTTCGCTTCTGACGGCGCGCTGGCAATGAACATAGAGCGCGAGTTCGAGCGCAACACCGAGCGCTACCAGCTGCTGAAGTGGGCGCAGGGCGCATTCAACAACATGCGCGTCGTGCCGCCCGGTACAGGCATCGTCCACCAGGTGAACCTCGAATACCTTGCGCCTGTTGTGCTGACAGACCGCAGCGAAAGCGGCATCGTCGCCTACCCGGACACCTGCATCGGCACCGACTCCCACACCACTATGATCGACGGGCTCGGCGTGCTCGGCTGGGGCGTAGGGGGCATCGAGGCAGAGGCGGTGATGCTGGGGCAGCCGTACTACATGCTTGTGCCGGAAGTGGTGGGCGTGAGGCTGAGCGGATCGCTGCCGGAAGGCGCGACTGCAACAGATCTCGTGCTCTCGATCACCGAGATGCTGCGGAAGGTCGGCGTCGTGGAGAAGTTCGTCGAGTTCTACGGTCCGGGGCTGGCGCAGTTGCCTCTAGCCGACCGCGCCACGATCGGGAACATGTCGCCTGAGTACGGAGCCACTTGCGGCTTCTTCCCGGTCGATGACCAGACGCTGCGCTACCTACGCGGAACGGGACGGGATGAGCAGCTGGTTGAGCTGGTGGAGGTATACGCACGGGCGAATCACCTGTTCGTCACGCCGGACGATGCTCCCGAATACACGACAAGCGTCGATTTCGATCTCGGCACCGTTGTGCCCAGCATGTCCGGGCCGAAGCGCCCGCAGGACCGCGTCTCCCTCCCCGAGGTCGCGGACAACTTTCACGAGTTCTTCCCGAGCGGCTCAGAGAGCCAGCATGAAGGCTCCGTCGTGGTGACGGTCGACGGCCAGAAGGCGGAGGTGACAGACGGCTCGGTGGTGATCGCCGCCATCACCAGCTGCACCAACACGTCGAACCCGTACGTGATGCTGGGCGCAGGCCTTGTTGCGAAGAAGGCCAGGGAAAAGGGGCTGCAGCGCAAGCCGTGGGTGAAGAGCTCGATGGCCCCCGGCTCGACCGTCGTGACCCGTTATCTCGAGGCCGCGGGGCTGGACGACGACCTGGACGCGCTCGGGTTCCAGACGGTCGGCTACGGCTGCACCACCTGCATAGGCAACTCCGGCCCGCTGCCGCAGCCAGTAGCGGACGCTATCAACGACCACGACCTCGTCGCGGCGGCGGTGCTCTCCGGCAACCGGAACTTCGAGGGCCGCGTCCACCCGCAGGTGAAGGCAAACTACCTCGCTTCGCCGATGCTCGTCGTGGCCTACGCGCTGGCGGGGCGCGTCGATGTGGACCTTGCGAATGACCCGATCGGCATCACAGACGACGGCGACGAGGTGTACTTGAAGGACATCTGGCCGTCGCAGCAGGAGATCGCCGACACCGTCGCAGGCTCGGTTACCGCGGATATGTTCCGCGAGCAGTACGGCGAGGCGTTCACAGGTCCCGACAAGTGGCGCCAGTTGGACGCGCCGACCGGCGAGCAGTTCGGCTGGGACCCGGGATCAACCTACATCCAGAAACCGCCGTACTTCCAAGAGTTTTCCGAGACGCCCGCGCCGCGCGGCGAGATAAAGAACGGCCGCGTGCTGGTGATGGTCGGCGACTCGGTGACGACCGATCACATTTCGCCGGCCGGCTCGATCCCGCCGTCTGCGCCGTCCGGTCAGTTCCTCCTGGGAGCCGACGTGCCGCGCAAGGACTTCAACTCGTACGGCTCGCGCCGCGGCAACCACCTCGTCATGGAACGGGGCACGTTTGGCAACATACGGCTGCGCAACCTGCTGGCGCCGGGCCATGAAGGCGACTGGACGCAGCACCTTCCCGACGGCGAGGTGATGCGGATCTTCGAGGCTTCACAGAAGTACCGGGAAGAGGGAACGCCGCTGCTGGTGCTGGCCGGGCGCGAGTACGGAACGGGAAGCTCTCGCGACTGGGCGGCTAAAGGCCCGATGCTGCTAGGCGTGCGGGCGGCCATCGCCGAGAGTTTTGAACGGATTCACCGGTCGAACCTGATCGGCATGGGCGTGCTGCCGCTCGAGTTCATGCCCGGCGAATCAGCAGAGACTCTCGGCCTGACAGGCAAAGAGACGTTCGACATCCCGGGCGTTGAGGAGAAGGTGGAGCCGGGCGCCGAGATGACGGTTATCGCTCGTTCCGACGACGGCGCCGAGAAGTCGTTCACGGTGAAGTCGCGCGTGGACACCGGCATCGAGGCTGAGTACTACAGGCATGGCGGCGTGCTGCCGTACGTGCTGCGCCAGATGATGGACGCCGGCTAGAGACCGAAGGCCGTCAGCCGGTCGCAGGAACCAGCCTTACCGCCACTCGCTCTCAGAGCGCGCTCGGAAGATGTGGTGGAATGTGGTCTCGAGGTCTGGGCCTCGCCAGTCAAAGCCGTTCTGCTCAAGCACCTGCGGCACCATGCGCTGGCTCGAGAGTAGTTCGACCGCCACTTCGCCGACCATCAGCCGCAGCGCCCATGCTGGCAGCGGCACGAAAGACGGACGACGCAGGGCGCCGGCCATCTTGCTTGCGAACCCTCGCTGACGCGTGATCCCGGGCGCCACGAAGTTCACGGG
The DNA here is from genome assembly GCA_028278465.1 of Dehalococcoidia bacterium. GTDB lineage: Bacteria > Chloroflexota > Dehalococcoidia > Lucifugimonadales > Lucifugimonadaceae > JAJCYX01. The sequence continues at coordinate 4,291 of JANQEF010000097.1, forward strand.
GCCCGAGAACTCGTCGTGGTCGATAGTGAACATGATGGCGCTCAGCGCGTCTTCCAGGGCAATCCACGGCCACCACTGACGCCCGGAGCCGATCGGCCCGGCAAAGCCTGTCTGGTACGGGATCTTGAGCTTCGAGACCACACCGCCGCCACGTCCCAGCACGTTTCCGAACCGGGCGTGGACAACACGGATACCGGCCTCTCTCGCAGGGTCGGCGGAACGCTCCCACTCAACCGCTGCCTCGGCCAGGAACCCTTCGCCAGGGCCGCTCTCTTCGGTCAGCACATCCTCGCCGCGATCGCCGTAGTAGCCCATCGCGGACGCTACGATCATCGCAGGCGGCGGCTTCGGCAATGCTGCTGCAGCCTTCGATATCAGCCTGGTGCTGCGGACGCGACTGTCCCTGATGAGCGCCTTGTACTCAGGGTTCCAGCGCTTGCCTGCAACCGGAACGCCGGCCAGGTGGACAATGGCATCGATATTCCCGGCAACCGAGAGATCGAACGTGTCTGCGCCCGGGTCCCAGCTAATGCGGTCGATCTTCTTGACCGGCGTCGCCTCGCCTCTGACAAGGGTCGTGACGCGGTGGCCGTCGCGGACAAGAGCGCTGACCAGCGCCGATCCCACGAAGCCGTGCGAGCCTGTCACTACAACGTGCATTTGAACTCTCTAAGGGCGGGATGTTTGCTCATATCTTAGCTTCGTCCCGTGCCGAAAATCGCCGCATACGATGGCCGCTAAGACCCTTCAGCGACCGCCCACCACCTGAACTGTGTGGTAGTGATGTTCCAGCGCACCTCGATGTCGAGCCTGTCGGACGTCACCATGCTGGCCGGGACCGTGAAGGCCGTTTCCTGGGCCACGCCGGTCGCAGGTTCGATCGGCATACGTCCGGCCGGTGAGCCGTTCACGAACACCTCCGGCTGGACGAAGCTCTCCTGCTCGTCCGTGATGTGCCGCAGCACGAGTGTCAGCGCGCTGTCCTTGACTGCGTTAACGCTGAACCGTTCGGTGATGGCCTGGCCGCGGTGCAGGAGGCCACGGTCTTCGACGACCACGCCATCGAGGTCGAGCACTGCGTTGGGCGCGTACGAGACAAACGAGATGAAGTGGTTGTGTGCCAGCTCAGACTCCTCGTCCGACAGGTTGAGCTGGTCGACAACCTGGCCGTCGAGTTCTGACAGGTGCATCTGGCTGGCATCGGCGAGATCGTTCATCGCCCAGTCGAAGGTGTAGACACCGACCGGACCGTGAGCGACGGGACTGCCACGCTCGACTCCACCGAAGTCTGTTGTGAAGAGTTCGTGGCGTGAGGCAACCGGCAGGTTTTCGATCTCGGCAGTGGCGTAGACCGCGGCCGCGTAAGGCTTCTCGGTGATGAACATGTCGCCGAGCACACGGCCGATCAGGTCGTGCGAGTTCAGGCCGAAGCTGTCGTAGGTGAACCGGTTGCCGAAGTACCGAATGGCCCCTGCGTCAGCAACTATCACGGACGCGTCGGCCGGGACGTTTTGCCTAACCCAGAGTCCGGCAGCAACGTCGGTCTCTTCGACGTTGCGCGAGTTCCAGGAGTAGTCCTGTTCCAGCTTCATCCAGTTGTCGATAGAGCCACTGACTGCCGAGGCGGCCAGCGCGACGACTCCACCGACGGTCAATGCGGTGACAAACAGCCTGAACCTGAGCGAGATGGCGTTTGCGTTGACGTACTTGCGGGCCGGCATGACCAGCGCCCATGCGCCGAGGAGCAACATCATCACGATGACCGGAGCCGTCGGGTCGACGTAGCGCCGGGTCCAGAACATGAACGGAGTCTCGTCGAACGACTGGCCCCTGGAAACACCGATGATGATCAGCAGCGGGAACAGCGCGAGCGGCAGGTAGACCCAGCGGCCTCTCTTAGCGATCAGGTACACGCCGGCCAGGTAGATGAGAACGGCGACCGGCAGAATTCCGCCTGAGAGCCACGGCTGCCAGAACGAGATGCCCCAGTGGAACACGTTCGAGATGTTCTCGATCGGCACGATCGGGAGCGTCTCGTCGTGCTTGACAAGATACGTGTTCGGGTAGATCGAGCCGTTGATAACGGTGTTGTAGCCGGTCCAGATGAGCACAGCGCCGGCCGCAGGCAGCATGACCCACAGCAGGCTCCACGACCTTGTAGCCCTCCGCAGCACCTTGACCGTCTTCACCCACTCGGGCCGAGGGTTGTCGGCAGCAATGAACTCGAGCGTCTGGCGACCGAGCAGCAGCAGCGTGCGGCGGTTGCGGTACACCATCTCGAACCCAACGGCCAGCAACGCAGCTGCCACGAAGAGACCGGCTTCCGGTCGGCTCCAGAATGCGAGCGCAAGGGCGAACCCGGCGATGCTGTAGCGGCGGTGGAGGATCGCCAGAGTCGAGCCGAGCACGGTAGCCACAACGATCGGCGCCTCCATGCCGGAGACCCGGCTGAATGCGAAGGTCGGCTCAAGCGCCATCAGTAGCACGGCAAGCAGGCCGACGATGCGGCTGCCGGTGATGCGACGGACGATCAGGAAGGCGAACAGCGCGGCGAAGGCGCTGGTGAGTACGCCAACGAACTTGATCACAAATACGGGGTCGATTCCGAAGATTTCGGTCCCGACCAGGTAGAACGGCGAGTTGACAAGGATCCACGACCAGCTCGTCGCTCCCGCTTCCCACACGCCGGTGTTGTAGCAGAGGCAGCCCTCGGTCACGAGTGCCCGGATGTAGACGAGATGGATCCACGAGTCGTCGAGAGGGAGCTGGTCGAGCGCCGCCGATGTGCCCGAAGCCCGGCTCAGGAGCAGGATCGTCGATACGGCGGCGTTGATCGCAAAGAATGCGATGAGCCAGCCGACCCACGGCGAAACCGTGGCCAGCGCGTTGCGGAGCGCGATCACACGAGAACGCCCGGCGCTTGCCGGAACCGGGAAAGGCGGAAGTTGGTGAACTGTGGGCTGTACGGTCATAGAGATCTTCACGCGGGCGTCGACGACGTCGAGATTGAGACGAGAAGGTGGACAGAAGCTCAAATTCGATTCTAGGCAGGCGCCTTCGGGGAGTGCACAGACACGGCTGGCCCATTTGCGCGCAACATACGGATCACTTCGTGGGATTCCCGTTTCACCGCGTTACTACCAGGGCATAGTGTTTGGCACGCCGTCGACGAACTCGATCGAGCAGGAAAACCGCCGATAGCGCCGCCGCCGCTCATGTTCGTTATCTAGTACCCTCTAAACTCGAAATTCCTCCGGACGACGGCGTATGCGCGTCCGGTCACGAGATTCCATTCGGGAGAGACCGCGTTGATCACAGAAGTGACCATGCCCTCGATGGGCGCTGACATGACCGAGGGCACGATAGTCAAGTGGCTCAAGGCGGAGGGCGACGAGGTCAAGCGCGGGGACAAGATCGCCGAGATCGAGACCGACAAGACGGTCGTCGAGATGGAGTCTTACAACGAAGGGCTGATCCGGAAGCTGGTGGCCGCCGAAGGCGACCTTGTGCAGGTTGGAAGCGTGATCGCTTACATAGGCGACGCGGATGACGAGGTGCCGGAGACGGCCGCGCCGGCGGCCGCTGAACCGGCGGCTGAGGCCACCCCGCCTGCAGCTGAAGCTGCCGCACCGGCGCCAGAGCCAGAAGCCGTGCCTGAACCTGCGCCCCAACCCGTAGCCGCCGCGCCGGCTCCCGCGCCCGCTGCGCCATCCACGAACGGCGCGGGACGCGTAAAGGCTTCGCCGATCGCACGCAGGCTGGCATCTGAAAAAGGGTTCGATATCGCCCAGATCCCCGGCACAGGGCCCGGCGGCCGCATCACCCGCGACGACGTCCTGGGCTTCCGGCCTTCGCCGGCCTTCGCACAGGTGATGCCGCAGACCGTGCGCCGAGAGGTTGATGGCTCCGATATTCCACTAACCAGCATGCGAAAGGCCATCGCCCGGGTCACTGTCCGCAGCAAGACCGAAGCGCCGCACTACTACGTGACGCACGCCGTCGACATGACTGATGCGATGCACTTCCGGGCGCAGCTCAACGAGGCGCTGGCGGAGCACGGAGACAAGGTCTCGGTCAACGACCTGATCCTCAAGGCGGTTTCGAACGCTCTGGTCAAACTGCCGAAGTGGAACGCCTTCTTCAACGACGACAAGCTGGAAGGTCACTCGGACATCAATATCGGTGTCGCGATCGCGCTTGATGAAGGGCTGATCGTACCGGCGATCATGCGTACCCAGAACATGTCGCTGGTCGAGATATCCCGGGCGGCGAAGGACATTGGCAGGCGGGCGCGCGGCGAAGGCGGCACGCTTACGCAGGAAGAGCTGACGATGGGCACCTTCGGCACGTCGAATCTCGGCATGTTCGGCACCGATGTGTTCGCAGCGATCATCGTTCCGCCACAGGCCGGGATTGTCGCTGTCGGCGCCGTGAAGCCGACTCCGGTCGTGCACAACGGCGAGATAGTGGTTCGCCAGGTGATGAACGCCACGATCTCGGCGGACCACCGTGTGGGCGACGGCGCAGAGGCGGCGGTGTTCCTGCGAGAGGTGCAACGCAACCTGGAGAACCCGACGCGCCTGATCGTGTAGGGCGGCGGGCGAAGCCGCGTCTTCACGCACAAACGGCAGCAGACGGTAAGGCCGCTTTCTCTGGGCGCGAGACAGGGCCCTGAGCTTGCTGCATTCCCTGCCAGCTGAGCCGTTCTGGCGCCGGACAACCGATACAATCCGGGGCATGTACTTCACGGAACAGTTTTCGCCGTCGGAACGCGTCATACTCGACCGGTTCTTCACCAACACCGACCGGCCGGTCTTCGCACTGATCAACCTGCCGGAAGTGGTGAAGGGCGCGCTCTTCGCGCGCTACAGCCGCACTCCCAGGTCGCTGCGCAGGCTGTTCCTCGATGAGTTCTACGCGCAGCCCGAAACCGGCGTCTCGGCGATCGCAGACTCGATGGCCGGTGAAGATGCCGACCTGAAGCTGGAAAGGGCGGAAAAGCTGTACGAACGCGTCTTCTCCGGCTACGGCGACGACTCGGTGGCACAGCTCGGCGGCGCGCACCTGGCGTGCGAGCAGGCATCGAACCTGCTCACCAAGATCCTCGAGCGCGGCAGGCTCGCTGCCTACCTCGAACAGAGCACGCGCTACATCTACTACCACCAGAAGCTGACGGACCCGAAGCTCGGCGAGAGCTACCGCTACTTCGTGCCACCTGAAGTCAAAGGCTCGGCGCTGGAGTCGGAGTTCGTGGGCGAGATGGACCGGCTGTTCGACACCTACTCGGAGGTCGTGCGCGCCTGCAAGGTCCACTTCGTGAAGCTGTTCCCGAAGCAGCCCGAGGATTCGAACCTCGTCTGGCGCAGCAGTATCCGCGCCAAGGCGTGCGACGCCGCCCGCGGCCTTCTGCCTGCGGCGACCACCTCGAACCTCGGCATATTCGCCACCGGCCAGGCTTATGAGGCGATGCTGATCCGCATGAACGCGCACCCGCTGGCAGAGGCGCGGGACTATGCAGGCATGATGCTCGAGGAGTTGCGGCACGTGATTCCGTCGTTCGTGCGCAGGGTCGACATCCCCGACCGCGGCGGCGTCTGGAGCGACTACTTCTCCGGAATCCGGTCCGAAATAGAGGAGATCACCGCGCAGATCGAAGACGAACCCGCCGATGTGCCGGAGGTCGAGCTCACCGAGTGGGACCCGGATGCAGAGCGCAAACTGGCTGCGGCGGCGCTGTACGAGTACTCCGACCTGCCGGACAGCCAGCTATCAGAGATTGCAGCGCGCATGTCTGACGACGAAATCGCGAACGTACTTAAGCGCTATGTCGGAGCTCGGTCGAACCGCAGGCACCGCCCGGGCCGGGCGTTCGAACGCAGCTTCTATCGCTTCGACATCCTGTCTGACTTCGGCAGCTTCCGAGACCTGCAGCGCCACCGCCTGCTGACCATCGACTGGCAGCGGCTATCCCCGGACTTCGGCTACCGCGTTCCCGAGCCGATCGAGGAGAACGGCCTCACAGACACCTGGAACGAGTCGATGGACCGCATGACGGTGCTGCACGGCAAGCTGCTCGAATCGTTCGGGCCGGACGTTGCGCAGTACGCCGTGCCGTTCGCCTTCCGGCTCCGCTACTACATGCACCTGAACGTGCGGGAGGCGTTCCACCTGCTGGAGCTGCGCACGGACCGGCAGGGCCACGCCGACTACCGCCGCATCTGCCAGGAGATGCACCGCCTGATCCGGGACAAGGCCGGGCACCGCGTGCTGGCCGATGCGATGAGCTACGTCGATCACAACGAGTACGGGCTGGAGCGGCTCGAGGCGGAGCGCAAGAACGCTCGAAAGCGCAACGACAAGAACGCGAACGAGGGCGTTGAGAGCGCCGACTGACCTAGTCGCTGGCAGGTTGTGCCGCCGGCCCGGGCTTTCGCCCGCGCGACATCACGACGACGAACGGCAGAGCCAGCGCGATCGATACCGCCGCGGCGCGGAAGAAGTCCCGGAACACCTCGACGCCAGCGAGCGTGGTGGAACGCTCGATCTCATCCTGCACCTCGGGGTCGAGCGAAAAGGCCGGCAGGTCTGCCACCAGCTCGAAGAACTGCACGGTGCCGAGAGAGGTCATAGCAGCCAGCCCGGCCGTCATGCCAACCATGCGTGACACGGTGAGCAGCGCGCTCGCAGAGCCTCGCATGTCTGAGCGGACGCCGTGCAGCGCAGAATCGGCGATCGGCGCTACGAGCAGGCCGAATCCAAGACCGGTCAACACGAGGTGGATCGTGATCGCAGGGTCGCCGGTGTCGACGCCCCAGCCGGACATCAGCAGGAAGCCCACGAACGCCATCGCCAGCCCGGCAAGAGCAGGCGCCATC
>JANQEF010000105.1 GCA_028278465.1 Dehalococcoidia bacterium
ACCGGGCGCCGGAAGTCGGCGGACGACGTGGACAGGCGCTTTGACCCGGCTGCGCGCAGACCGATAGTCTTCGGCCATGACAGAGCAGCAATCAGCATCGCCTTCCCCGGAATCGGCCGCACAGAACACCGCTGGGTCGGTCGCTATCGTCACCGACTCGGCGGCGGCGCTGACCGACGATCTCATCGAGAAGCACGGCATCCAGGTCGCCAGCATGGAGGTCACGATCGGCGACGAGACTTTCGTCGACGGACCGGACGGCGGGCTGGACGACTTCTACGACCGTCTGCGCGCCGCCGAGGAGCTGCCTACAACCTCCGCGCCGAAGCCGGGAGCCTGGCTGGACGCGTACAAGGCGGCTGCTGAGAACGCTTCGTCGATCCTGTGCGTCACGCTTTCGGCCAACCTGAGCGCCGCTTACTACGCCGCAAAGGTGGCAGCCGAGACAGCGGAGACGGAGCTGCCGGGCGTGCCGATCACTGTGTTCGACTCGAAGGCGGCGGCGGGCTCCGAGGCGCTGATCGTGCTGGAATGCGCACGACTGGCAGCGGCCGGAAAGCCGTTGGAAGAGGTGCACCGCAGGGCCGAGGAGATCGCGCAGCAGGTGCGGCTCGTGGCTTACCTCGACACGCTGGAGTACGTACACCGCGGCGGCCGCGTCCCGAAGATCGCGGTCTGGGCGACGAGCCTGCTAAAGATCAAGCCGGTCATGGAGTTCGCGGCGGGCGAGGCGAAGTCGGTGGCGCGTCCACGCAACCGCTCCGGCGCCTACAAGCGGTTGCTGAAAGAGGTGACGGGCGACCTGGCCGGCAAGCGCAGCCACGTGAACGTGATGCACGCTGACGCGCAGGACGAGGCGCAGTCGCTGATCGACGACATCGGTGAGCGGCTGGAGTGCGAGGAGCTGTTCATGACGCAGTTCCACCCGTTCATGGGCGCACACACCGGGCCGGGGCTGGTCGCCGTGTCGTACTGGGGCGAGTAGCCGCCGGTCTACTGGCCGAGGTCGTCGAAGCCCCAGACGCGGGCTGCCGTCTTGCCGAGCACCCACTCGATGTCGTCGCCGTCTGCGAACGCCGGGTGTTTGCGCACGCCTTCCAGCGTGTTCTCGTATCCCTCGCGGCCGGCGCTCGGGGGAAAGTCGCTTCCCCACATCATGCGCTGCACGCCGAACGCCTCCTTAGCCATCTCGAACAGCGGCGGCACGTCGTCGAAGCGAAACTCCGGCAGCAGCCGCGGCGGCCGCGGCGTGATCTCGCCAAGTCCCGGCACCTTGATCGTTGTGTTCGGCCGCTCCGCGCACTCCAGCGCCGACTCGAAGGCGGTGTATGGCGGGTCGGTGATGCCAACGCCTGCGAGATGCTCGATCACCACCGGCGTATCGGGACATGCGTCGAGCATCTGCTTGAAGTCGTCTGATGCGAACTGGCCGGCCTTCCCGAGGCTCGTCACGACGATTCCCAGCTCGCCCGCCTTCTTCCAGATGTCGTGCGGGTGAGCGGTCTTGAACTCCTGGCCCGGATAGAGACGAACGCCCGCGGCGCCCTGCTCTGCCAGCTTTGTAAGGTCGTCCAGCGGGTCGTCACTCTCCGGGTCGATGAGCACCGCGACCTTGAACCTGTTGCCGGCAGCGGCGGCCTTCTCGAACAGGTAGCTATTGTCGTAGGTGCCGCCGTGCTGGATCAGGACGGCGCCGTCGACCCCGCAACGGTCCATCTGGAACTCCAGCAATTCGAACGGCTCGAACCAGTTCTCTCCGGCGTGGCAGTGCGTGTCGATGATCAGCATTTTTCGTTCCCTGGTGGAGAGTTCGGATGATTAGGTGTCGAAGAGCCGGGAGATGAACCGTTCGTCCACCTGCTCCAGCGAGTTGAGCGTTTCGCTGGCCTCGTGCTTGCCTTCGGCGGCCCCATTTTGCACCAGCACCGAGTAGAAGCCTGCCGCGTTGAGCGCGGTAAGGCCGGACGGAGAGTCTTCAACACCCGCACATTGCGCGGGCTGAAGTCCAAGCAGCTCCGCCGCTTTCAGGTACGGCTCTGGATGAGGCTTCAGGTTGGTGACGGACTCCAGCGTGACGAGGTGCGAGAACATGTTCGACCAGCCGAAAAGCGAAAGCACCTTGTCGACGTACTCGTCCTCGCCTGAAGTCACCAGCGCCAGAGGCACGCCGCGTCCGTGCATGAGCCGCAACGCAGAATCGGCGCCCGGCAACGGCTTCAGGCCGGTCTCGAACAGCGCTTCCCACGCCGGAAGGTAAGCCTCGCGGACATGGTCGGCCGACGGAAAGCCGTAGTGATCAGCAAGAGTCTGCAAACCCGGCTCTACGCCAGTGCCGAACGTGACAGGGTGATCGTCCGCCGGTTCCGGGATGCCGAGCGCAGCCAGCGCCGCGTGCTCGGCCCGCACATGCAGCGGACCGGTGTCGATCAGCGTGCCGTCGAGGTCGAAGCAGGCCGCCTTCAGTCCGTCGGTTAACGGGCCGTCATACGTCACGTGGCGATCGCCATGCCCGACGTGCCCACGCCCGATCCCTCGGCCAGTACGAGGTCGTCGATCTCCTTCTTCACAGAGTCCGGCATGTCCCAGTCGCCCGGCAGGTCCTCTTTCATCTCCTGCGGCGTCTTGGCGCCGACCAGCGCCACGCTTACGACCGTGTTCTTGATCACCCAGGCGATGGCGAGCTGCGCCACGGTCAGACCGTGGTCGCCGGCGATCGTCTTCAGTTGGTCCACGACTGCGATGTTCTTCGCCAGGTTCTCGGCGCCCCAGCTCTGGATGCCGAAGTTGTCGCCGCGGTGCCGCCAGTCATCGTCGCCGAATGACTCGTCTATATTCCAAGTGCCGGTCAGCAACCCGTGTGCCAGCGAGCCGTACGCCATGATGCCCATGCCGTGCGACTCGACAAATGGCATCACGTCCGCCTCTGGCCTGCGGTCGAAGATGTGGTAGCCGATCTGGTTGGTGACGATCGGCGAGGTCTGCAGACACTCCTCCATCATGGCGACGCTGTGGTTCGACACGCCGGAGTGCCTGATCTTGCCGGCCTTCTTCGCCTCTTCCAACACCTCCATCGGCTCGGAGTGCGGCCGCGTGTGGTCCGGCCAGTGGATCAGGAAGAGGTCGATGTAGTCGGTCTGCAGTCGCTGCAGGCTCTCGTCGATGGACTTGCGGAGCTTGACCGGGTCGGAGTCGGCGACGGTCGCCGCAGTGCGGTCCGGGTTGTCTCGCTGCCACTCGCGGGCGCCTTTGGTGACGAGCACGATGTCCTTGCGGAAGTCCTTGATCGCCCTGCCCATCAGCTGCTCGCCGTATCCCCAGCCGTAGATCGCCGCTGTGTCGAACAGGGTCACGCCGCCTTCGTAGGCTGCCCGAGCGGCCTTGATCGCCTCTTCGTCATCGAGCGAGCCGTACTGGCCGCGGCCCATCGGCCAACCGCCGTAGCCGATGATGCTTGTCTCAAGTCCTGATGTGCCGAATGTGCGGGTGCGCATGGTGGTTCGCCCTCCTGAGTCCGAGGCCGGTCATCGTGGTGAGTTGTGGTTGTTCGTGTTGCGGGCGTAGTTTTGACTGAGCGAGCCTGCGTGTCAATTCGAGTGCGTTGGCGGCGTGGCGGAGGTCGGATTTGCTGCTCAAGATAAGAGCTTCGCGGCAGGCGAACGAAACGCGGCGCTGCCGCACGGTTTATGCTCTGCGCCGGGAAGACTGATGAACATGAACTGGACAGAGATCGAGGCCGCGGTCACGCGGGCTGTCGATGCCAGGAAGATCGGGACGCCGCGTGCGCTCCGGTTGACGGTGCATATCGCCAGCGAGGATCCGGCTGCGAACCAGACCGTTTCCGCTCTGTCAGACGCCGCCATGAGCGCCTGCGAAAAGTGGTTCGGCGGAGCGCCAGGTTCCGAGTCGTCGGCAGGCGACAGAGAGAACCGCCGGGTGTTGATGGCGATGTGGCCGAACGGGGCCGCGGCGGCGGTCAGCGTCTCCAGGGGCGGCTCGCGCGCAGGTGGCGACCTTTCGCTCCTTGGCACCCGCGGCTCTATCTACCACAGGCTTGATGGAGCGGCTGAATGAGCGCGCTTCACAAAGTCGTCGGCATCGGCGGCAACAGGACGCACCTCGAAGGCTACATCCGGTCTTTCGCGGCTGACCCGCGCTGCGAGGTAGTCGCCATCGCAGACGAGCCGGACCTTCCCGAGTACCGCGAGGACCTGAACCGCGCACTCGCAGCTGAGTTGGATCTCCCGTATCTGCCGCTCGACGAAGCGCTAGCTATCGACGGCGTGGACATCACATGCGCCTGTCCGGACATCGAGCGACGCGCCCGCGTCCTGGCCCGCTGCTTCGACGCCGGTGTTCACGTCTACATGGACAAACCGCTCGCCGGGTCGGTCGAGGACGCGCTCCATATCGAGGCAGCCGCGCTAAGAGCGGGCACAGTGACGCAGATGTTCTCGCAGGCTCACACAACGTGGGCTCAAACTGCACGCAAAGCTATCGACAACGGCAAAACGGGCCGAATCCAGGCAATCCACTGCGACATGTTGATGGCGAAGGGCCACCTGAGCGGCGTGCCGGAAGGGCTCGTGCGACGGGAGCGAGGCAGCGATGGCCGGTTCACCTTTGTCGAGGCGAAGCGCGAGCTATTCGACATGGGTGTATACCCGGTCTCGCTCGTGACATGGCTCTCGGGACAGCGCGTACGAGAAGTCGCGGCGCACACAGCGAACTACTTTTTCGCAGAGCACGCCAACCTGGACATCGAGGACTTCGGGGCGATGCTGCTCACGCTGGAGGACGGCACGCCGGCGACGGTGATGGCAGGCAGGACCGGCGTTCACAGCCACCCGATGACCGGGCAGCAGCAGGTCAGCGTCATCGGTGAGAACGGCTACTTCCGGTTTGCCGACGACGAGCCGAGGATCGAGGTCTATTCACAGGAGACCAGCTTCGTCGACCCGGCACGGCACGAGTTCGATCCGATGCTGATGTGGGCGTCGACCCGCCGGGAGACTGGACAGATGGCGAAGGAGTCGTGGGAATCCCTGACGCCGTCCGACCCGGCGGCGGATGTGCGCGCCTTCCTGGACTGCATCGATTCAGAGAAGCGGCCGGAGGTCAGCGTGTCGGACGCTGTGCATCACGTCGAGGTGATCATGGCCGGATACAAGTCGGCGAGGACCGGCCGGCCAGTGACGCTCGGCTGAAACGAACTAGAACTGGACTTCGCCGTCCGGCGAGACGCGCCGCACCTCGCCGGTCCCGGTGAATGCGCCGGCACGGATCGTCACGCTCACGCTTTCGCCTGCGCCCACCGTCAGCGCCGTGCCGTTCTCCTGCGCCTGCTTGAGGCCCCCGTTGTGGAAGCTGGTGCACGGTTCAAGGCCCAGGTTGTAGCAGCGGCCATACCACGGGTAGCCGAAGCCACCAGCGAAGTTGCGCCAGAACCAGAGGTACTTGAATGTTTCGACCGGGTAGGAAACCGCCCAGCCAACGCCGCTGCTCGGATTTTGGAGCGCGTACCAGCCCTCGGCCATCTCGGTCATGTACGCCATGTCCAGCGAGCGGTCTTCAGGCGGCGGGATGTGGGAGAAGTCGGTCTCGCCCCCGGTAGCGAGCGGGACGGTCGACCACGGACCTCTATGGCCTGCTGCCAGCTTGGAGTTCGGGTCGATCGGCTCCGGGTGCGTGAGCACGGTGCAGTCGGGGACGTAGAGGCGGGTGTTGCCTGAAAGGAATGGTGGGCCGATGGCGATGTGCTCCAACCAGACCGCGTCCTGCGGCTCCTCACCCTCGTTCGTCAGGGTCTCGTCGAGCCGCAACATCGATGAGCCGGACTCGAGGGTCAGTGTCTTCTCTATGGCGAACGGCGTCCGCACGCTCCTGGCCGCAAACCGCACCGAGACCCGCTGCGCCGAGTCCTCGACAACGGTGGCGTCCCAGGGAATGGTGTTCACATCGCCGTGCAGTCCCATCTCGGCGTCGGCAACGGTGTCGGGATAGCCGCCGTGCGGAACGGCGGTCTGCCAGCCGCCTTCGTAGTAGTCGAGCCACACTGAGCCGGGATCGCCGGTGGGCGGCACGGTTAGCGCCGGGTCACGGACGCCCCACGGCGTGCGCCACATGAACTCGGTGTCGGTGGGCTTATGGACGAACGAGTAGATGTCTGCGCCCTTGTCGGCGAGCACGATGACGCGGACGAACTCATTCTCGATGACGACGGTTTTCAGACCGCGGTAGGTCCACGAGTCGGAGACCCGACAGCCGTTCGTGCGTTCGTCCTGGTAGTGCATGGTTGAGTGTGTTCGGCTTCACTCAGGACAGGTGTTAGGGGCGCCGCTTGCTGCGCCCGGTCCCGATGCAATCGGGACGACTGTGTTTCCTGAGCGGAGTGAAACGAAGTCGAAGGATCCCTGGCGCCCAGACTTACCCTGACAGGACGGGTTGTCTCCTCAAGAGACCCTTCGACTTCGCTCAGGGAACACTAACAACTCACCCTCCAACTCGCGCCCAGAGGACACCCGAAGGGAGAGGGATTGAGGGAAAGGGTGAAAGTGGTCGGCCTCCGGCCGACGTCCCCTCTCTCTAACTCTCTCCCACAAGGGGAGAGAGGAGAAAACACCCTCCCGCTAACTCCCTCCCGCTAACTCCCTCCCAAGCTGGGAGGGAGGATAAACGTCCCTAGAACCTGTCACGGTGTTATGAGGATCCTGAACACGTCCTTTTCTGGCTGTAGCATCCGGTTGAAGCCATCCTCTGTCGCCCGCTCCAGCGGCACCTTCGCCGATATCAGGTCCCTGACCCTGATCCTGCCCGACCCGATCATGCTCACGGCCGCGGCCATGTCTCCCGGACCGGCGGCGACCGAGCCCACGACCTTCCGCTCGAAGCCGACAATCTCGTTGAAGTTCATCTCAGGGGTCGCGGAGTAGATGCCGACAAGCACCGTCGTGCCGCCGCGACGGGTCCAGTTGATGGCATCGATCGGCGTCTGCGCCACACCGGCCGTTTCGACAACGATGTCCGGTCCGATGCCGTCAGTAAGATCGAGCAACTCCTGCGCAGCGTTGCCGGCGGCGTTCACGGTGTGGTCTGCGCCGAGCGACTTCGCCGTCGCCAGGCTCTGCTCACGAATATCGACGGCGATCACGGTCGCTCCGGTGGCGCGGAACGCCTGCGCCGTCAGCAGCCCGACCGTGCCTGCTCCGACCACCGCAACCGTATCTCCCGCCTTCACACCCGAGTTGCGGACCGCCCGAACGGCGACCGTTGTCGGCTCGACCAGCGCTGCCTCTTCGTCAGAGACGCTGTCAGGCAGCTTCTCAACGTGGCCGGCAGGCCAGACGATGAACTCGGCGAGCCCGCCGTCTGCGGAGAGGCCGGCGACCGCCATGCTGGGGCAGACAGCCTGCTGGCCGCGCTGGCACCAGAAGCACGTGCTGCAGGTGAGGACGTTGTTGATGGCGATGCGATCGCCGGGCTGAACATCCTCAACCCCGGACCCAGCGCCCTCGACGTGGCCGGTGAGCTCGTGGCCGAGGGTCAGCGGCGCCTGGCGGCCGGTGAGCGGGTTGGGGCCGCCGTGCTGGACCCACAGAGGACCGAACTGCCACTCCTCGATGTCGGTGGCGCAGATGCCGGTGTGCGTGACCCGCACCCGCACTTCGCCGGGGCCGGGCTCTGGCGCCGGGATGTCCTCCAGCCGAATGTCCTTGTTACCGTGGTATCTGAGAGCTTGCATCTTCGTCGTGCCTGCTTTTCAGGTTTTGCCGGTGTCCCGGGGCTGAGCGTCGCCTCGTGTTCCCTGAGCGACGGGTACCCGCTTGCGGGTGAGGGTCTATGTGGCCAACAACCGCCCCTGTCCGGTATTCCCTGAGCGACGGGTACCCGCTTGCGGGTGAGGGCCTACTGCTCAGTTAGCCGGTCCTTCCAGAACCGGTGTCCCCCGCAAAGATCCTTTAACTTCGTCCCACTCCGCTCAGGAAACACGCGGCGGTGCCACTATTCCCTATCCGCTAACGCGCCTCCACTTTCGCAACGAAACCACCTCACGCGGCGGGTCGAGGTTCGAGCCGTATGCCGTGTACGAGACCTCGGCGATGTACACCGAGCCCTCCGAATCGACGGCCATGCCGTGCGGCGCCAGGAACTGGTCTGTCCCCTCGCCGCCAAGCTCGGCGCCGAAGCGTCCCACCTCGTTGAAGTTGCTGTCGTAGATCACCACGCACAGGCCAAGCCGCTTCACACCCTCCTGCACCGGCGGCGCGGCGGCCTCCGCAACGTAGACGTTCGAGTCGGCGTGGCGCCCGGCGTAGATGGCGATCGGCCGGTGCGATATCACCTGCTGCTGGAACTCCCCTTCCGGTGAGAAAACCTGCAGGCGAAAGTTCTCGCGGTCGCACACTACAACGCGGCCGTCCGCCAGCAGAGTCAGGTTGTGCGGCAGGCTGAACTGGCCGGGACGCGATCCCGGCTCACCCCATGAAAGGTTGTGCTTGCCGTCGGCGGTGAAACGGTGCACGCGCGAGTTGCCGTAGCCGTCCGACACGTAGATATCGCCAGACTCGGGGTGCACCGCGACGTCTGTCGGGCGGTTGAACGGATCGCCCTCCTGCCATTCGGCCGCCTTGCCGCGCTCGCCAATCCGCATCAGCAGCTTCCCGTCCTTCGTCCGCTTCTCCACCATGTGGGCGATGTCGTCGATCAGGAACAGG
>JANQEF010000138.1 GCA_028278465.1 Dehalococcoidia bacterium
CTCGTGAGGCTGGCTGAAGGCAACATCCCCATCGATCCGCCGATCACGGCCGCCTCGTCAGACAGGATGTCGCCGAAGGTGTTCTCGGTCACGATCACGTCGAACACATCAGGGTTCGTGACGATCTGCATAGCGGCGTTGTCCGCCAGCATGTGAATCAGTTCGACGTCTGGGTACTCGTGAGCTACCTCGGAGGCCACCTCTCGCCAGAGGCGCGACGTCTCCATCACGTTCATCTTGTCGAGCGAGTGAAGCCTCTTTCGCCGCCTGCGCGCCAGTTCGAAGCCGACTCGCACTACGCGCTGGATCTCCTTCTCGGTGTACGATAGCGTGTCGACAGCCCTGCGTCCGCGGGAGTTCTCCCACCGGCGCTTAGGCTTCCCGAAGTAGAGGCCGCCTGTCAACTCGCGGATGATGACGAAATCGACGTTCTGCAGCCTGTCGGCGCGAAGGGGGCTGGACTCGGCGAGTTGCGGGTACACCTTGACCGGCCGCAGGTTGGCGAACAGGCCCAGTGTCTTGCGCAGCTTGAGGATGCCGTCCTCCGGACGGACAGTGGCCAGCGGGTCATCCCATTTTGGTCCGCCGACAGCCCCGAAAAGGACCGCGTCCGAGCCGAGGACGAGGTTGAGAGTGTCGTCGTCGCTCGCAGTGCCGCGCTCGTCTATCGAGCGGCCGCCGACGAGTCCGGGCACCCAGTCGAAGCGATGTCCGTACCGCCGTCCGATCGCCTCGAGGACCTTCATCGATTCGACGGTTACTTCGGGGCCAATCCCATCACCACCCAGAACTGCGATACGAGCTTCCATACCTTGAACAGCGCCCTCTCAAACTGAACTGAAAAATGGACTTCAACCCGGACGGCGTAACAGTGTTTCCCAGCAGTGCCAATCCGGGTGCGGAACGGCGAGTCTAACAGCACCGAGACTGACCGGCTACCCTCTCTGTAGAGAGCGCGTACGCAGTACGGAAACGCTACGAAATCGGTCGCCGCTCCGAAGGGTTTCGAAGGCCGCTTTCACCGGCCTTCTAACTGCGTCCTGCGGCAGCCTCGAACCGACTGATGTCGTCTTCGAGCTCCAGCGTGAGACCGATGTCGTCGAGGCCCTTCAGCAGGCTGTTTCGCCTGAACGGATCGATTTCGAAGCCGGCCTCGAAACCGTCAGCGTCCGTGACGATCTGGTTCTCCAGGTCGACGGCCACCTCGTAGCCGGTCCGCTGCAGCGCCTTGCCCATCACCGTGTCCACTTCGTCCTGCGTCAGGACGACAGGGAGCATGCCGTTCTGCATGCAGTTGTTGCGGAAGATGTCGGCGAAACTTGGCGCGATGATCGCCCGGAAACCCATCTCGTTGAGCGCCCACGGGGCGTGCTCCCTGGATGAGCCCGATCCGAAGTTCCTGCCTGATACCAGTATCGAGGCCGACCGGTACTTCGGCTGGTTCAGAATGAAGTCCGGGTTCTCCACGCCATCTTCGAGGTAACGCCAGTCGAAGAACGCGAACTCGCCGAAACCGGTCCGCTCGATCCGCTTCAGGAATTGCTTCGGGATGATCTGGTCCGTGTCGACGTTAACCCGGTCGAGCGGCGCAACAAGCCCCGTTAGCTGAGTGAACGACTGCATCTATCTCTTTCTCCTTCGCGACCTGCGTCCCCGGCTCTCCGGCGCCGGCCTGTCTGTCCTTCTCACGCCCTCTTCGAGCGCCTTCTCCAACGGGTCCCTCGGGCGCTCCGGCGTGACCGTAACGGTGCCGTGTCTCGCTGCTTTCATATCCTGCCAACGAGAGAGCGTGTTCGCCATCAATATCGCCAGGACTCCGAGCACGATGATCAGGATATCGGCGATCACGAGACCGAACGTAGCCGAACTCACATCCGCCAGCTCGGCCCGGCTCCTGTAGAAGATGCGAGCGACGGTGATCGGGTTGAACACCAGAACCGCGCCCCACGCCAGAGCCCACAGGACCGCGATCGGCGAGATGACTCCCTTTTTCTGCCACAGCTCGGTGTCACCGTCCGGAACCCTGGGATCACTCGCCTTGAACATCTCGACGAACATGAACAGGGGCTTGTAGATGTTCAGGACCGGTATGAAGAACCGGATGACAGTGCCGTCCGGCGAGTGTTTCTGGCCGTCGGACTTCAGCGTACGCAGGTTGCGGCTGGAGCGGTGGATGAACGATGAGAACGGGAACGCGGCGATCACCAGGACGAGCACAACGAATATATTGATGATGTTGCTTCGAGAGTTCAGGCTGTCGAACCGGGCGGTGATGTCCACCAGCCGGTCGCAGTCAGGCACCGTCGCAGTCGTCGCGCTCACTACGCTCGCAAGGTCTTCCATTGTTGTGCACTGAAAACCTTCGCTGGCTGCATACTCAGTCACCCGGTCGATGCTTCGGCAGCCCTGTGCGACAACCGAGCTGCTCGCCAACTCCTCTTCGTTGCAGAGCTCAACATCAGGGTCCTGGATTTCGAGGTCGGCCACGATCGTCGCCTGCGCGACATCTTCCGGGCTGACCGGGATCTCAACCAGCCCCTCGTCGCGCCATTCGCCAACCTGGTTTCTGAACCCGAGATCGATCACCAGGGCCGCCACTCCGACAGCGGTGAACAGGATGAGGGCGAGGAACACCCATCTCAGCTGCGGCCTCGTCGACTCGTATTCGTAGGGCTGGAAGCGCGCCTCCAGCGCATCGTCAAGTCCCTGGCGTCCGATGACGCGGCTGAAGACCGAGCCTTTAGCGCGCTCGCGGCTGATCGAACGGTGCTCAACCTCGCCGGGACCGCCTGCGCGGGTGCGCGGCGGCGGGGTGCGGCCAGATGGCGGAGGAGTGCGGCGACGTTCTTCTCGACCCGGCTTCTGCTCGCCGTCGTCACCATCGCCCCGGTCGCCGGAACTCATCAGTTGAAGTCCCAGTCCCTCACGTCGACGAAGTGGCCGGCAATGGCCGCTGCGGCAGCCATCTCCGGGCTGACGAGGTGAGTCCGACCGCCCTTGCCCTGTCTACCCTCGAAATTGCGGTTCGACGTCGAAGCGCAGCGTTCACCCGGCGAGAGGATGTCGGGGTTCATGCCGAGACACATCGAGCAACCAGACTCACGCCATTCGAAGCCGGCCTCTTTGAACACCTCGTGCAGGCCCTCGGCCTCGGCCTGGATCTTCGTCAGGGTTGAGCCCGGCATGATCTGTGCGCGCACGGTCGAGGCGACGCGGTGTCCCCTGACCACGGCGGCCGCCTTCCGCAGGTCTTCGAGGCGAGCGTTTGTGCAGGAGCCGATGAAGACACGGTCGAGCGAGATGTCTTCGATCACCGTGTTCGCTCGCAGTCCCATGTACTCGAGCGCCGAAGTCGCCGACGACTGCTCGGCAGGGTCCGGGAACTCATCCGGGTCCGGCACCTTGCCGCTGACCTTTGTCACCTGGCCCGGGTTGGTGCCCCAGCTCACGTACGGCTCCAGCTGCGTGCAATCGATCTCAACGAGCTCGTCGTACTCTGCGCCTTCGTCGGTCGGCAACGTCCTCCAGTCTGCAACTGCGGCATCCCACGCGTCGCCCTGAGGCACGAACTTTCGGCCCTTCATCCACTCGAAAGTGGTCTCGTCAGGGGCGATCATCCCCGCCCGGGCGCCGCCTTCGATGCTCATGTTGCAGATCGTCATCCGGCCTTCCATTGAAAGGTTTCGGATAGCCTCGCCGGTGTATTCAATTACGTGTCCGGTGCCGCCCGCGGTTCCGATCTGCCCGATCGTCGCAAGGATCATGTCCTTCGCAGTCACGCCGGTCGGAAGCTCGCCGTTGAAGCGGACCTCCATCGTCTTCGGCTTGCGTTGTCGCAGAGTCTGCGTCGCCAGCACGTGCTCCACCTCGGACGTTCCGATGCCGAACGCCAGCGAACCGAAAGCGCCGTGCGTCGAGGTGTGAGAGTCGCCGCAGACGATCGTCATGCCGGGCTGCGTGTAGCCCTGCTCCGGGCCGATCACGTGGACGATGCCCTGCGCACGGCTGTCAACGTCGTAGAGAGTGACGCCAAAGTCCTCGCAGTTCTTGCGAAGTGTCTCGACCTGCTGGCGGGCGATCGGGTCCTTGATCTCCTGCATCCGCGTGTCATCGGTCGGCAGGTTGTGGTCGACCGTCGAGATCGTAAGCTCCGGCCTGCGGACCTCTCTCCCGGCGAGCCTGAGCCCTTCGAACGCCTGCGGCGAGGTGACCTCATGCACAAGGTGCAGGTCGATGTAGATCAGCGCGGGCTGACCTTCCGGCTCGGCCA
The DNA here is from genome assembly GCA_028278465.1 of Dehalococcoidia bacterium. Classification (GTDB taxonomy): domain Bacteria; phylum Chloroflexota; class Dehalococcoidia; order Lucifugimonadales; family Lucifugimonadaceae; genus JAJCYX01. Next base: position 4,271 of record JANQEF010000138.1, read on the forward strand.
CGACGTGGCGCTCCCAGATCTTCTCGAACATCGTCTTCGGCATGTCTTCTCCGGGTGTAAGAAAACTGGTGTGGTCGTTGTTGGCTGTACGTCGAGAAAGGCTACACGGTCTCGGACGGCGTGGCCGTGGCACCGGCGTCCTGCGTGTCGATCATGAGCAGACGGTTTATCGCATTCACGTAGGCCTTGGCAGACGCAACGACGATGTCGGTGTCGGCGCCGCGGCCCGAGTAGATGCTGCCGTCCTTCTCGATGCGAATGGTAACGTCACCGAGCGCGTCGATGCCCTCCGTCACCGCGTTCACCGCGAACTCGGTCAGCTCAACGTCCATGTCGACGACCGAGTCGATCGCCTTGCAGACGGCGTCTACCGGACCGGTGCCGTGCTTCTTCGCCGAGCGCTCCTCGCCGTCCGGGCACATCAGCGTGATCTCGGCCTCGGGCTCGGTGTCGTTGCCGCAGACCACGTGGACCGCGCCAACCTGGTACGTGCGATCGGTGTCGGCGAACCGGTGCTGCTCAGACATCAGGGCATGCAGGTCGCGGTCGTCGACTTCGCTCTTGTTGTCTGCCAGATCCTTGAACGCAGTGAAGACATCACTCAGCTCTTCGTCCTTCAGCCGGTAGCCAAGGTCGGCGAGCCTCGCCCGCAGCCCCGCGCGGCCTGACAGCTTGGTCAGCACGAGCGCCTCGCCGCGCCAGCCGACGGTCTCCGGCTCCATGATCTCGAAGGTGCTGTGGTCCTTCAGGTAGCCGTCCTGGTGGATGCCGGACGAGTGCCTGAATGCGTTACGCCCGACGATGGCCTTGTTGTACTGCACGGGGAACCCGAAGATCCCGGAGATCATGCGGCTGGTGTTGCCGATCTCCTTTGTATCGATGTTCGTGCCGGCCTGGTAGTGATCGGGACGCGTCTCCAGCGCCATGATCACCTCTTCGAGCGCAGCGTTTCCGGCGCGCTCACCCAGCCCGTTTATGCAGCCTTCGACCTGGCGCGCCCCGTTCTCAACGGCCGCCAGGCTGTTCGCCCCGGCCATGCCAAGGTCGTTGTGGCAGTGGACAGATACGACCGCGTCATTGATGTTCGGCACGTTCTCGAAGACGCCCTTGATGAGCTCGCCGAACTCCTCGGGAGTCGCATAGCCGACAGTGTCCGGGATGTTGACAGTCGTCGCGCCGGCCTTGATCACCGCCTCGAGCATGGCGTACAGGTAGACCGGATCGGTGCGCGACGCGTCCATTGGCGAAAACTCGACGTCGTCTGTGTACTGCTTCGCCTGTTTTACCGCCTCGACGGCCATGTTCATGATCGCCTCGCGGTCCTTCCGCATCTGGTGCATCAGATGGATATCGGACGAGGAGACGAAGGTGTGGATGCGCGCGTTTTCGACGCCCTCGAGCGCCTTGCCCGCCGCCTCGATGTCCGAGGGCACGGCACGCGCCAGGGTGCAGATCGTAGGACCTTTCACTTCCTGAGCGATGCGCCTGACAGCCTCGAAGTCTCCCGGTGAGCTGGCGGCGAACCCGGCCTCGATCACGTCGACCCCGAGGTCCGCTAGCTGCTGAGCGATCCGAAGCTTCTCTTCGACCGTAAGGCCCGCGCCGGCGCTCTGCTCGCCGTCACGAAGCGTCGTGTCGAAGATAACTACCTTGTCTTCGGTTTCGCTCTTCTGCGCCATCTCACGCCTCCTTTGTGGCGTACCTGGCGGCCCGCGCTTGCGAGCCGCTGCCAGGCCTGCGCAGGCCCGGCGCAATCACAAATCAGGTTGTCGACTCCAGCCACGGCATCATGTCCCGCAACTCTTTGCCGACGCGTTCTATGTCGTGCTCCTCGTCCTGCTTTCTCATCTGCTTGAACCGGTGCAGGCCTTCGTCGTTCTCGGCGATCCACTCGCGTGCGAACTCGCCCGACTGGATCTGCGCCAGCACCTTGCGCATGTTGTCCTTCACCGATTCGTCGATGACGACCGGTCCGCGGCTGTAGTCGCCATACTCGGCTGTCTCGCTAACTGAGTAGCGCATGCCGCCGAGTCCGCCCTGGTAGATCAGGTCGACGATCAGCTTCAGCTCATGGAGCACCTCGAAGTAGGCCGATTCCGGCTCGTAGCCCGCCTCGGTCAGCACCT
>JANQEF010000158.1 GCA_028278465.1 Dehalococcoidia bacterium
TTCCGCTGCTGCGTCCGTTCGTACAGCAGTGCATCGACGAGGCGACCGCAGCGGCCGGTGGCGCTGGCGGAAGCGGCGGGACCGGCGGCGCGAACGGCGAGATAACACTGACCTGGGTCGACTTCGTCAGCGACAAGGTCGGACCGGGCACCGACCCGAACTCTAACGGCTCGCCGGACGGCCACTTCCAGGTCGACCTGAACCTTTCCAGCGCAAAGACCGTCACCGATATCAGGCTGTTCAGCAGCAACGAGAGCGGCACGCCAACCGGCCAGTACTGGGACAACGACCCCACCAACGGCTGGTGGATCCTGGGCGTCTTCAGGAGCGGGGCTCGCCTGAACCCTTCGGACGCCACACTGAACGACCGGGTGCTGAGCACTGCCACCTACCAGATCTATGGCCAGTCGACCAGCGGCACGTTCGGGCTTGGCCAGCGCTATTCCGTGCGAGTCCAGTTCAGCGACACGACCACTCGCACCGCTTCCACGACTATCGGCGGCACCAGTCCGACCTCGCTGGTTTCTGTCGAGTGGATCGGCATCAACGACGACAAGGTCGGCGCAGGCCGCAACGCCGGACCGAACGGCAACAACGACGCCCGCTTCCGCGTCTCGCTCAACTCGGGCGGCCCAAAGACGGTGAGCGACGTGCGCCTTTTCTCTATCAATGAGGACGGCGTTCCCACGGGCCAGTACTGGGACACGGACCCGACCAACGGCTGGTGGGTGCTTGGGACGTTCCGGGAGGACGTGCGGCTGAACCCGGTCGACGTGGCGTTGAACGACCCGATTAACGGGGCTGCGACCTATCACATCTACGCTGAGCCAAGCTTCGGCACGTTCCAGCTTGGGCAGCACTACGCGGTCCGGGTCACCTTCGCCGACCTGACGTTTGCCGAGGGCAGGACGGTGATCGGCTCGACCGTCGGCGATTCGACGGCAACGCTGACGTGGATCGGGCTGGAGGACGACAGGGTCGGCACTGGCAGTGACCCGGATGCGGACGGCGTCCCGGATGGCCACTTCCAGATCGATCTCGAGACGATGGGTCCGAAGACGGTCTCTGAGATCAGGCTTTTCAGCATCAGCAGCGAGGAGGTGCCGACGGGCCAGTACTGGGACACGACCCTGAACGGCTGGTGGATCCTGGGCGTGTACCGCGACGGCAACCGCCTAAACCCGACCGATGAGGCGATCGAGGACATCCTGCCAGCGGCGGGCGAGTACGAGTACCAGGTCTACGGCCAGTCGCGGCCCGGCGTGTTCGGTGTCGGGCATGAGTACAAGGTACTGATCACGTTTAGCGATCAGACAATTGCCGAGGCGAAGACGATCGTGGCAACGACGGGCGGCGCAGGTTCGGGGGGCACTGGCGGAAGCGGTGGTACGGGAGGAACCGGCGGCGACACGGGTGGAACAGGTGGCGCCGGTGGCGGCACGGGTGGTGGCTCCGGAACACCGAGCGGCGAAGTCACAGCGACGCTCAGCTGGGCCGGAGAGCGCGTCGATCGCGTCGGCCCCGGCTCGAATGGCAGCCCGAACGGCACCAACGACGGACAGCTGCATCTCGTACTGGACCTGCCCGCTCCGAAAACGGTCAGCTACATCGTCATGGAGGCCCACGACTCGGAAGGACGCAGGATCGGAGTCTGGGACACCACGCCTGGCAACTGGTGGATCCTGGGTGTGGTCAAAGAAGGCCGGCTCCTGAACCCCACCGACTCCGAAATCGCCGACCCGGTCGATGGCACCGTCCTCTACCAGCTGTTCGCCGAGCCCGCGGCGACAACGTTCGATCGCGGCCAGACGTACGAGGTTACGGTCGAGTTCAGCGATCAGACGTCGACCACAGCGATGACCACCTACAGGGCGGGCGGCAGCATCGCAGCCGGCCTGAAGTGGATAGACCGCGCCGAAGACCGGGTTGGAATCAACGCCGATGGGACTCCAAACGGGAGAAACGACGCCCAGTGGGAGGCGACTCTGTTCCCGTCCGGGACTGCGAGGACCGTCACGGACATTCGCCTCTTCAGCGCCGGCGACAAGGACGAGCCGACCGGGGAGTACTGGGACACGGTGCCGAACTTGTGGTGGATTCTCGGCGTCTACAGGGACGGCGTGAGGCTGAACCCTGTGGACGGCCGGCTCAACGACCTGGTTACCGATGATGCAACTTACCGCCTGTTCGCCGATGCCCCTCCGGGGACGTTCGAGCCCGGGGCCAGGTACGGGATCCTGTACGTGTTCAGCGACGGCTCCTCCTTCGATGTGGTGACCCAGGTCCCGGCCGATGCCGGTACCGGAGGAGGCAGCGGGACAGGCGGAGGAACGGGCACTGGTGGAACTGGTGGCACCGGGACAGGTGGAACTGGAGGCGCAGGCACGGGAGGCACTGGTGGCACGGGAACTGGCACCGGCGACACGACGGGCGGGACCGGCACCGCCGCTGGCGAAGCCACACTCACACTCAGCTGGGTCGGCGTCATCGAAGACCAGGTTGGCACCTTCGGCTCCGCCACAGCCAACGGAAACAACGACGGTCAGCTGCAAGTCACCCTTGACGTCACCACGCCCAAGACCGTCAGCGCCATCACCCTCGAAAGCAAGCCTTCGCGCGACGGCCGAGCGACCGGCACATGGGACACCGTTCCCGGCTTCCCGTGGTGGATCCTGGGCGTCGAGAAGAACGGCTCGCGCCTGAACCCGACAGATCAGAACATCACCGATGCCGTAGCCACGACCGCCACCTACCAGGTCTTCGCAGAGCCGAACCAGGGAGCGTTCGAAGAGGGCAAGTTCTACACCGTGACGGTCGAGTTCGACGACAACACGACGATCGCACACACGATTCCGCATGGAGCGACCGCAGGGACAGGCGGCCAGACCGGCACAGGCGAGACGGGCGGAGCAGGGACCGGAACCGGCGCTCCGACCGATCCTCCGCAGCAACAGCCACAGCCGCAACCCGGCCCGAACAGCCCCCAGCTTGCGGCTGGCGGACGCACAGTCCCGGTCGGCGGCTCGGTCTCCGTGCCCGTCACGCTCACAGGCGCTAGCAACATCGGCGCCATGAACTTCTCCATCAACTACGACCCGTCCGTGATCCGGGTCGACAATGTCGTGGTCGGCGACCTGATCAGGGGCTCGCTCTTCCTCGCAAACACAGACGACCCCGGCGTGATCAGGTTCGGTGTCGCCGTACAGTCGGGCGGCGTCATCAGCAGGTCAGGCCCGGTCGCCCACATCGAGGTCACCGCGGTCGGCAGCCAGGGCGATGCAACCTCTCTCACCTTCAGCGATCTGTTCGTCGCCGACCTGAGCAGCAACCAGGTGGCGGTCAATGTGGTCGGCGGCCTGGTCTCGACTGAGCGTCAGTCGGCCGGTGACCACGATGGCGACGGCTGCATCACGTACCGGGATGCGCTGGCGGCGTTGCAGATGTCGGTCGGTCAGCTCCCCGAGAGCCTGAACCTGGACCGGGATGGCGATGGCCGGATCACGGCGGAGGATGCGCGGCTGCTGCTGGCTGAGGCGGTGGCGAGCATCGGGAGGTGCCAGAACGGATGAGCGCGGCGATGCCAGATAGCGTGCGCAGCATGCGGGAGATGGTCAGATGAGACCTGTGCTGGCTATAGTCGCGCTTGCGGTGATCATTACCGCCGTCGTGATCATCCTCCTCGCCACGAGCACATTCGGCGGCACTGACGAAGCGGAGGATCCCGGGACTGGCGACGTCGGCGAGTTGACGCTTGTGGTGCCGATCGAGATTTCCGGCGCAGAGCAGGTTGGCGGACTGCAACTGGAGCTTCTCTACAACGAGTCGGTGCTGCAGTTCGAGAGCGCTGCGGCAGGCTCGCTGGCGCAGAACGCCCTGCTGGAGACGGACGGCAGCACTCCGGGCACACTGCGTGTTGGCCTGGTCGATGCGGCGGGGATCAACGGCGACGGAGCGCTGGTTAACGTGACCTTTGAGGTTGTGGCCGCTTCCGGCCCGTTCCCGTCCGCGCTGGGCCTGGCGAACGTGGAGGTCTCGGACGTCAACCTGCGCGACCTCGTGGTGACCCCGAACGATGGTGCAGTGAGCAGCCCCGACCTTGCCGTGTCTGCACCCGGCCTTGACCTGTCCAACTAAGCGGCGCGGCGCCCGGCGGCGAACGCCTTGCAGTCAGGCGCCGGACGCCTAAGAGCCCAGGACCTCACTGATCGCCGAGTCCTCGGCCTGTGCGCCGTTCGTTGCGTGCGACGCGTCGGGCGGCGAGTCGACGTAGGTGACGCGCGGGTTCTTGCGGCGGTCAACCCGCAGATCGAACACATCGGGCCGGGAGTAGTGGCCACCAACGTCGCGGCCCATCTTCGCCGCGCTGACCGCCTGCAGCGATATTGTGTGGCTGACGATGCTCTCGACACCGTCTTCGCCGCTGGCCACGAGCTGGCCGTTGGGATCGACGATGCAGCTCCCGCCCACGTGCTGCACGCCACTCTCGTGTAATGAGTGGTACTTCTCGGGCACGTCATCATGAATACGGATTGCGCCCGCGGCGATCACGTAGCAGCCCGCCTGGACGGCGAACGCCCGTGACAGGATCTCGCCTTTGCTCACCTCGTTGACCGCCGGCCACGCAGACACGTGCACCTGCGTGCCCTGCGCCATGAGGGTGTAGCCGGGCAGCATCATGATGTGCTCGAAGCAGTTGAGGCCGCTGATCCGCGCGTAGCCACGGTCGTGCACACGCAGCCCCGAGCCATCACCTTCGCCCCACACCGTTCGCTCGCTGCCGGTGGGCTTCAACTTGCGGTGGCGACCCAGAATCTCCCCTTCGCTGCTGATGAATATCAGCGTGGCGTATGTCGTGCCTGCGGTGTGCGGGTCCTTCTCGACGACGCCTATCACAACGTCCGTGCCGGCGTTGCGCGCCGCCTCGCACAGGGCATCGGTTTCCGGGCCCGGGATGTCGATGGCGTTAGCCAGGTAATCGGCGCGTGCCTCCCGGGCCAGCTGCGATACAGGGTCGCCATGGAAGAACGGATAGCCGGGCAGCCACGTCTCACCGAACCCGAGGATTCGCACGTCGGATTCGCCGGCTTCCTTGATGACGGTGCAGGCCTTCTCGGTGGAGCGAACTTTGTCCAGATGGAACGACCTTGATTGAGCCGCGCCGATCTTGAACTCCTGGAACTCGGTCATATCCGGTCTCCTCTCTGCGCAGGCAGATCGTTCCGCGTCGATCGGACGTGGAGAAACTTACGCCACACGGAAAGCACGGGCAAGTTCGCTACGGTAAGCAGCTTAAGCAGGTAGTGTTTCGACGCGAAACCGTCTTCACAGCTATTGCCAGCGTATGCTGGCGTTTAAGTCCAGCCCGAAGTCCGGCGCCGGACCACCAGAATGCGATGGCCTAAACTGGCGATTCGAATTATCCGTACAGTTTGTGGTCGATTCAGGCAGGCACCGGCGAGATGGACCAACGGTTACGGCAGAGGCTACTTGTCGAGCTACTGGAGAACGCCGCGGCTCCTGTCAGTTCCGCCCGGCTCGCTGCTGAGCTTACCGTCAGCCAGCGCACCATCCACAACGACCTCCGGTCACTGAAGGCGCTCGGCGTCAACGTGCAGACTGCGCTCGGCAGGCAGGGCGGGTTCTGGATCCCTCGACAGCCTGGCCCGGGAGATGCGACGCCGGGCGGGAACCGCTCATCTGAAAGGCGAGTCGGCGAACCGGCGTTTTCGCACCGGTCACACTTCGTCGGCCGTACCGGCGAGCTAGCCCGAGCCGAGATTGCCATCGGTCAAGTGCTATCCGGGACAGGACGGCTACTGCTGCTTTCCGGCGAGCCGGGGATCGGCAAGACGCGACTGTGCCAACAGGTGAGCGATCACGCACTCAGGCGTGGGCTGCGCGTGCTGTGGAGCCAGGCCTACGAGGACGGCGGCGCTCCGCCGCTCTGGCCATGGATCCAGGTACTCCGGTCGATCTCCAGCGAGGCGCCGCCGGAACTCGGCGAGACCACGAACGAACTGCTGGCGCAGATCACACCTGAGAAAGCAGCGACTCCGAGGGCCGCGCGGCGCCAGCAACACGAAGACTCCGAGACCGCCCGCTTCCGGCTCTTCGACGCCATCACCTCGTTCCTGCGCCGGGCCGCAGAGGACCAGCCGTTGGCGCTAGTGATCGAAGACCTGCAGTGGGCTGACGAGTCGACGCTCAAGCTGCTCGAGTTCGTCAGCGCAGGCATCGCCAACTCAAAGGTGATGGTGCTCGGCACCTTCCGCAACACAGAGGTCAGGGGCGGCCACCCGCTCGACGACACGCTGGCGGTGGTCCGCAGGACGGACGTCTACGAGCACCTGCAGCTCGACACGTTGAGCCGGGGCGACGTGACTGAGCTGGTCGAGGAGGCGTTCGGTTCCAGCCTTGCCCCGGAAGTTGCCACATCGGTCTTCGACCGCAGCGAGGGCAACGCGCTTTTCGCCACCGAGATCGTCCGGCTGATGGTCCACCAGGGCGCGGAAACGACGCAGGATCCGCTACCGCCGGGCGTGAAGCAGGTGATCCGCGACAGGCTGGGGCGCGTCTCCGGCAGGTGCGCACGACTGCTGACGAACGCCGCCATCCTGGATACCGAGTTCGATATCGGCGTGCTGAGCGCACTCGATGAAGGCGATGACGCGGTCGCGTTCCTCGAGGCGGTAGACGAGGCGATGACGAACCGGCTGCTGGAAGAAGCCAGCCGCTCGGAGACGCTGCGGTTCAGTCACGGGCTGGTGCGGGAGACGCTGGTCGACGACTTTGGCAGGACCGATCTGGCGAAGATGCACGCCAGGGCCGCCGATGTGCTGGAGCGGCGCTACGGTGCTGTCACGGGTGAGAACGCCGCTGAACTCGCCAACCACCTGGGAGAGGCGCGGCCGCTCGTCGACGACTCGCGGTACGTAATGTGCCTGGTGATCGCAGGCAACTACGCGCTCGACTCGTTCGCTTTCACAGAGGCGCGTGTCCACTTCGAAAAGGCCGTGGAGGTCGCGGGACGGGAAGCCATCAAAGAGGCGAAACACTTCGACGCAGCCTTCGGCCTCGCCAGGGCGCTGATGGCGTCCGGGGACCTGGACGCAATACAGGAAGGCGTTTACCTGCTCGATCGCGTCTTCACACAGGCGCTTGACAGAGGCGACATAGATAGGGCGATCGAGGTCGCATCGATTCACGTACCTACTCCGGCCCAGCTCAAGGGCGTCGTCTCGGTGCTGGAGCGTGCGCTGAAGCTTGCGCCGCCCGGTTCGGCAACCGAGAGCCACCTGCTTTCCGAATACGCCGAGCACCTCTACTACGAGACCGCGGACGCAGCGGCTGCGAACGACGCTACGAGGCGTGCGATAGAGATCGCAGAGGCGCTGGACGACGATCAGCTGCTGGCAGTGGCGCTCACCAAGTCGGTGTCGATAGCCACACACCAGGCGAACCTCCCGCGCGTCGTCGAGCTGGCCGAGCGCGCCGTGCAGATCGGCGCCCGGGTCGGCAACGACTACTGCGTGGCACAGGCCGGATTCCACCTTGCCAGCAAGGGAGCGGCGCTCGGGCGGCCGGAGCAGTCGAAGCAGGTCGCCAGGCTGGCCGGTGAGGCAGCGTTGCGGGTCGGGCTGAACCGGCGCCACGGCGACTGCCAGTTCACGCTCGGCTTCATCGCGACGCTGACTGGCGACTGGGAGACAGCGCGCCGGACATGGGACGAGATCATCGAAACCGACCCGCTGCCATCACGAGTGTTCCAGTTCATGGCGATCACCGGCTACCTGACCGGAGACGACGAGACGGCCCGGTCGGCAGTCGACGAGCTGGTGAAGCTGGCGGAGCAGGCGACTGACGACCTGTTCATGACGCTGGGCGGAGTGATCGCCGGAGCGCTGCTGCTGAGATTCGAGGGAGACTCTGGCTACTCGACGCTTGCGAAGTCGTGGGGCGAGCTGCTGCTGGAGGGACCGGACACGAGCGAGCTGCTGCGCGAGGCGGCGACGGCGGCGCTGGGCTGGATAGCGGTCCTGGAGAATGATGAAAAGGCTGCAACGGCGTTCGCTGAGTATTTCGAGGGCGGGCGCACGCTGCCGATCGGCAGCATCGAGACGGTGAACTCGGGGCATGTGCTGGCGATGCTGCACCGGGTGACCGGCGACTTCGAACGAGCGGCCGACCGCTTTGAGCAGACCGCCGGGTTCCTGCGCTCGGCCGGCTACCGGCCGGAGCTGGCACTGGTGCTGGCCGACCACGCGGAGCTGCTGCTGGAGCTTGACGGACCCAGGGAACGGCAGCTGGCTTCCGAGCACGTCAGCGAGGCGTCGGAGATCGCTGGATCGCTCGGAATGACGCCGCTGGCGGAGCGGCTGAGCGAACTGACGGCCGTATTGAGCGCACGAAGGACCAGCCGTACCGATGAGATGTCCGGGTTGACGGTGCGCGAGATCGAGGTGCTGCGACTCGTGGCTTCTGGGATGTCGACCCGTGAGGTCGCGGAGTCGCTCGTGATCAGCCGCCACACGGTCACGCGCCACCTGGCGAATATCTTCGCCAAGACCGGCGTGAGCAGCCGCTCTGAGGCAACGGCTCTCGCCGTCCGCCAGGGCATCGGCTGAGCTTTCGGCCTGACCGGCGGCCGACGCTCCAGTGGTCGCCGCGCTGGCCCCTCCTTAACACGTCCGTAAATCGCAACGTCGCCCCGGCACGCCATCCGTGGGCGCCCGCAAGAGATGGCACAACTGCAGGACGAATGCGACGTCCGCGGAGCGGAATCTCACATCACAACCTATCTCTGGAGGATAGAAATGAGATTCCGACTCGACCGTATGAAGGGCCTGGTTGCGCTGGCAGCGATGATCGCGGTTGCCACTCTCGGCTGCAGCAGTGGATCCACCGCCGACCCGACAGCAACCGCAACAGCCACAACAGCTCCAGCGCCAACACCTGTTCCCACGGCCACGGCGCCAGCGACGGCCACATCCGCACCACCGACAGCGACACCTGTGCCAACCTCAACACCAACGCCAACTCCGCTTCCTACCGCAACGCCGATCCCGGAGCCTGAGATCGTGCCGTTCGCCGAGCTGGCACACCGGCCGCTCCCGGACTTGCTGCACGATGCCTCGGAGCCGCTTGAGCGGGATGAGGTCGAAGCACTGTGGAACGAGTACCTGGACGGAGCAAGGTTCGGTGACGAGAACCTTCCGGAGATCCCGGTGGCCTACTTCTGCGGCGACGGCAGAGGAAGGGCCCTGAACGACGTTGGCAGGCGGTCCTACACGACTGGCCCGGACGGCATGCTGGAGTGGCGAATCAAGACGACGGCGGCCGGTCGCTGGAACGACGTGACGCTGTACATAACGCCGGTTGATGCGTCGCAACTCAACCCGAGCAGCCAGGACGGGAGCTGGAGCCTGGCGCTGACGGTCGATGACACCATGCCGATGATCGGACACGCCCCGCCAGGGCCGGCGGCCGATTCGCCCAACTGCGCCTAGCGGTTGAGCAGGCTGAACATTAAGAATGCGATCCCGATAGCGGGATGAATGAAGGAGACTCCCGGCCCGCGGGCAGTCGATATCTGGCTGGACGGTCGCGCTCCGGCGCCGCGGGTGCCTGCCCGGGAGTCTCCAGAACTCAGGAAGGGCCGGAGCGCGGCCTGCCAGTCCTGTCTTTCGGTACGGAGCGCCATGTTCGGCTGGACTGGATCGATGTCGGACTTGCCCGGCTGGTACGGTATGAGCAGTCGGCTCGGTTTGAGATAGGAGCGTGCGTGATGGACCCGAGGCTCATCCACAGGACGAGGGCTCCCCACGAGCGCCCGCGTGAGTACAACGACCCGAGCAAGCAGGACCAGCCCAGCGCCTACTACCACCGGACCCGCACGCAGAGGATAGTCGCCTTTCTCGGTGCGGCCGTCATGCTGATCATCGGCGGCGGCATTCTCGCCGGCATTGCCTTTGTCGTCTTCAACCTGCTCTCGAACTAGCTGCACTTGAAGTCAGCGCGCTATGCGGGAGAGTCGCAGTCGCTACGTTGTGCCGCTTTGCAATCAGGCTGGCGCCGCTTCGTCTCGGACCGTGCGCTGGCAAACGCTCGATCTAGCCGTCGCCGGCGCCGGCAGCAGGGGCTTCCGATTCCAGGATCCTCTTTGCGTTGTCGCCGGTGTCAGCCATCACCTTCATGCCGCGGCGGCGCATCATCAGGAACCACATGACCATATTGACCGGCCGCATCCACCACTTCGACTGCACGTAGAACCTTCGTGTCACCGTCGTGCCCGACCCGTTCTCGCTCAGGTCGTACTCGATACGCATCTCCATCATGCCGTCGCCGCCCGTGTGGACCTGTCTTCGGTTCGGCTCGAACTCGGTGACCTTCCATTCGGTCTCCGACTTGAATGGCGGCACACCGCCGTAGACCTTGTATTCGGAGCCGGCCTCCAGGAGTCCCTCAGGCGCTGAGATTATGCGATCGGTGGCTTCCACCCACTCCGGGTAGCGGTTTACGTCCGAAAGCAGGTTCCATACCGCGTCGACGGGTGCGTTGATCTCGTCTGTCTGCTCAAGCTTCGGCATTGCCGGTCTCCTTCGTGCTTAGCCCCGCGCCTGGCTGTATTCCGTCGCAGATCCTCCGCTCTTCACGGGTGATGCGTCCGGTTCTCCTTCGTGGTGGACGAAAGCTATGAGGTTCGATGAACCATGTCAACCAGATGCGTTGCAGCAGTCCTGCCACCCAACATCGCGACACAGCAAAGACCCCTCGGTGAGTACCGAGGGGTCTTCAGTTCGCTGTCGTTGGGTGCTAACTGCAGTTCAGGCTTTAGCAGGAGAACCGCACGTTGAACACTCCACCATCGCCAGGAAGGTTGATACGAAGCTCGCTCACAGCGTCCTCGTTGATCATCACTTCCTGGACACCGTTCGATCCGTAGTCGAGGATCGGCGTGCTGGAGATCAGGAATCCCAGGGTGTCGAACACCTCGATCGTGCCGAACGACTGTGTGACGTCTATGAGTCCAACGCTGCAGATGGAGACCGGTGTGTCGAACCGGAACCCGAGCGTGCCGCCCTGGTAGTTGTCGTCGGGGTCGTGCGTGTGGCCATCCTCCGAGATGATCAGGACATTGCCAAGGGCAGTGTCGTTCTCACCAGGCTGGCCAGAGCGTCCACCGGAGCCAACACCGGGCCCGCCGAAGTCCGTGTTCGGGCTTCCGAGGTCGTTGTCGCCACCTGTGGGGCTACCGCTGCCGAAGGTCATCGCGTACTTCTGCGGGATCTGGGGGCTGCACTCATCCTCGTCGTCCTCGTCCTCTTCCTCACAGTCATCATCGTCGTCGCCTTCATCGTCATCATCGTCATCACCGCCGCCACCGTAGCCGTCTGTGTTGTCGACGAAGACCGTGATGCCGTGGTTGTCCCACTCATCGTCGATGATCGTTCCGGGCGGGATGGAGTTGCCGTCGCCGTCCGTGTCGAAGTCGATCACCGGAATCGGTACAGAGGAGCCTTCCGGCAGGTCGTCCGCCAGGTCAAGGCGTGCCAGCAGCGAGTTCGAAACATCGGACCGCAGCAAGAGGTCGACGTTCTCTTCGATGCCCGGCCGTGACGGGGACTCGACGTCGAACGATGCCTGCACAAACGAGCCAGAGCGGCTGAACTGCAGGTTCGTGATGCCGTTGCCAACCACCTGTGAGTTGCCGTCGCAGGTGCGTGTCAGGTCGGTGCCGACCAAACTGTAGTCACAGATCATTTCACCGGAATCGGTGAGGATCGAGAAGCTCGCGGTCGAGACAGTGCCTGAGGCCGGCACGTCGGTCGAAGAGTAGCGCCTGACGTCACGCACCAGCCACCGAGAAGCTCGGGTCGCCTGTGTCGAAACGTCGTTGTGCGCGGCGTTGACCGCGCTCGACTGCGAGAACTGGAAGATTGAGGTCAGAAGCAGGCCGCCAACCGAGCCGATGATGCCGACTGCTACGGCAAGGCCAAGCAGCATCACACCATTCTGCCTTCGCGGGGTGCGAGTTGGCTTATTGCTATTAATAGTTGTCATTTCGCAGACATCCTGCTGTCGATCGATTCCACGGTTAGAAATCCGTC
>JANQEF010000193.1 GCA_028278465.1 Dehalococcoidia bacterium
TGGCGCAGTCAGAGCCGGTAGCACTGGCGGGCGACGAGCGGGCCGGAGAGCTGACGAGGCGGCTGTTCGAGATGGGCGCTGAGATGCTGCCGGATGTGATCGAGGGGCTGGAGGACGGGTCGGTGACGCCGACGCCGCAGGATGAGTCGCTGGTAACGGTGACACGGCTGGTGGAGAAGGATGACGGCCGCATCGACTGGTCTCGCAGTGCGGCGGAGATCGAGCGGATGGCGAGGGCGTTCGATCCGTGGCAGGGCGCGTTTACATCGCTGCGCGGCAGGGGGCTGAAGGTGATATCTGCGAGGGTTGTTGGTGAAGAGGAGGCGGGTTCGCAGGACGCTGGTGCTGCCCCCGGTACCGTGCGGGTTCATCAGAGACGGGTCTTCGTGGTGTGTGGCGACGGTGAGTTGAAGGTGCTGGAGGTCCAACCAGAGGGACGACGCCCCATGACCGCCCGAGACTTCATCAACGGCACACCGGACCTAGACGGCGCAGTGCTGGGTGGCTGATCCGTCATCCTGAGCTAGCTTGCCCTGAGCGCAGTCGAAGGGAAAGGTGGCCGGAATCCTCCCTCTCAGCTTCGGGTGCCCGCTTGCGGGCGCGAGCTAGAGGGAGGGTCGGTGGTGTTCCCTGAGCGAAGTCGAAGGGTCTCTTGAGGAGCCAACTGGCGTTGTCAGAACGAGTCTCCGCACTAGAGATCCTTCGACTACGTTCCAACTCCGTCGGAACTCCGCTCAGGAAACACGGACATCCCGACCATATCGTCACCGGGCGAGCCGGGTGCCCGCTTGCGGGCGCGCCCCTATCAGACGAGACAAACGGTCCTCCCCCCTTCACCCCCTCCCAAGCTGGGAGGGGAAATGACGCCGCACCATGCGCGCTGCTCCTACACATGACAGAATTCGGCGCACCAAGCCCCAACCCGAACCAGCCAACCTCAGCCCACAACCAACACCGCCATGACAGACCTGCTCATCACCAACGGCCGCCTCCTTGATCCGTCACAGGACCTCGACGGCGAGATGGACATCGCCATCGACGAGGGCGAGATCATCGAGATCGCCCCATCCATCGATCCCTCCACCGCCGATCGTGTCATCGACGCCAGAGGCCTCATCGTCACGCCCGGCCTGATCGACATCCACACCCACGTCGCCGCCGGCGTGCGCAAAGCCAGCGCCGAAGACATGATGGGCGACGTCGACGCAACGGGCGTCCACGCCGGCGTCACGACCGTGCTGGATGCCGGCTCAACCGGCGCCTACAACATCGGCGGCTTCGTCAACTTCATCGCCCCGAACGCCCTCACCCGCACATACGCCCTGCTCAACGTCGGCACCATGGGCGTCGCCCGTGCGCCCGAAGTGCGAGACGCAGAGGACATCGACATCGAAGCCGGCATCGCCGCCCTCCAGGCGAGACCAGACGTCATCCTCGGCGTGAAGGCCCGCATGGTCTCGCCCGGCATCAAGACACTGGGCATAGAGCTGCCGAAGAAGGCCAAGGAGATCGCAGACAAGGCCGATACGGGCGGCTTCCTGATGGTCCACGTCGGCGACATCATGGGCGAGGACCCGGTGGCTGCCGAGCTGGCGCCGCAACTGCTTTCCGAAGTGCTGACCGCGGGCGACGTAGTGACGCACTCCCTGAGCTTCCAGGTGGGCGCGCTGCTGAACGGAGGCAACCTGCTCGATGAGGCGAAGGCGGCGCGGGAGCGCGGCGTGATCTTCGACGTCGGCGTCGGCAGGGCGAACTTCAGCTTCGAGTCAGCGAAGCGGGTGATGGACCAGGGGTTGGTGCCGGATACAGTGTCGTCGGACCTGACGCAGACGAGCCGCCACGCCGGGCCGACTCATTCGCTGGTGGAGTGCATGGCAAAGATGATGGCGCTTGGCGTTTCGCTGGAGGATGTGGTGCGGATGGCGACGTCGCGGCCGGCCGAGGTGCTGGGGATCGATGATGAGACGGGAACGCTGGCGGTTGGGTATGACGCCGATGTGACGCTGCTGGAGGCGGTTGGCGGCGATTTCCTGTTCCGTGACACGGTGGGCGACACGCACACGGGGTCGATGGCGCTGCGGCCGGTGAGCGCGGTGCGTGCAGGGCAGGTGATGCCGATAGATTTCGGCCCGCGCCCGTGGGGCTGGCTCCCCGAAGAGGCGTAGGCAGGGTGTCGGTCCCCCCCTCCCAGCTTGGGAGGGGGTCAGGGGGAGGGTCATTCGTCTTGTTGAAGACGGCCAATCGCACTGCCTCCGGTGTTACCGGGCGCACCCCCTTCGACTGCGCTCGGGGCAAGCAAGCTCAGGATCACGTCACCAACGACCCTCCCTCTAACTCCCTCCCAAGCTGGGAGGGAGGACTTTGTCATCCCGACCGCGGGGTACCCGCTTGCGGGTCGAGGGATCTGATTGGTCCATGTGAGATCACCTGAGAGATTCCGGATCAAGTCCGGAATGACAGGCTCTTCAATCTCGGCGCACTTGCACGTCACGTTTTGGTAGGGGCCGCTGCTTGCCGCGCCCGGTCCCGGCAGAGGCGGGACGTCTGTGTTTCCTGAGCGGAGTGAAACGGAGTCGAAGGATCTCTCCTGCCTGAACTTGTCCTGATATGACAAGTTTGCTGTATGAGAGGCCCTTCGACTTCGCTCAGGGAACACTACCGACCCACCCTCTAACTCCCTACCCCGACGTCGGGTCCAGCACGCGGCCCATGAACAGCACCGTGTTCGTTGGGATGTCGCGAATCAGGAAGATGAACGGCCTGTCCACGACGAACTCCTCGGCTGGTGGCGGCGCAGACGCCGGTCGTACGATCACCGCAGTCGCCGCGGCAGCCTCCGTGCCCTCCTCATCGACCGCCACGAACGCCTGGTGGATCACGTCCGAGATGTACAGCTCCGGCGGCGGTGTCCGCATCGCCGAGAAATCGGCCACGTACGGCACGAACGCGTCCTCCATCCCGAGCGCTTTCAGCTGCTCAGGCAGGCTGAACTTCGCCTCGAACTCGAACTTTGGAAACCGCAGTTCCGTGTTCCCGAACTCCAGGCCGTCGATGATCTGCGCCAGCTTCTGCGAGTCCAGCGACTCCTCGAACTGCTCGAACTCGCCCGCATCCGGCATCACAACCACCATCGACGTCTCATCGCCCACGTACCGCATCTCGACCGCCGAGTACCCATCGCCCCTTGAGACTGCGTAGAAGTCCTCCCGGCGCATCATCTCAGCATCGACCGTCTCGCCGCTCAACAGCGTGAACGGTCCGTCAGCCGTGAGCTCCTCGTTGAACTGGAAGGTCCACGACGCCTTGAAGAAGATGGCATTGGCGAGCACCATCACCGTGTCCGGCAGCAGCACATCCTTCTCAATCAGGTCCTCGATGCGATCGTTCGTGTTGTCCTCCACCCAGCCATTTATCGCCAGTCGCGCCGCCTCGGTCTCCCTGGCGAAGTCGACGATGTGCATCCCGGCGCCGTAGTTCTCTGCGACCGCATCCAGGAACGGCTGCTCGAATTCGAAGCCGTCCTGGCCCCAGATCGAGTTCGCTATCTGCAGCGTGAACCGCTGGTCAGGCTCCAGGCCCTCGCCGCGAGCCGCCAGCAGTTGGTCGAGAGCGTTGAACGTTGAGTGCAGCTGCTCCGGAGGCAGCGTGAAGCCGAGAGTTTCGGCCATCTCGTCTGCCGTGTTGCCCGCGGCTCCGGCATAGGTCATGGCGAGAGCAAGTGAGATGCTGTACGGCGACATGAACAGGTTGCCTTCTTCCGATCCCGCCAGCTCTCCGTAGAGATCGAGAGCGAAGCCGTTGTTGCCTTCAGACAGCTCCACCAGGTCGGTCGAAGGAACGTCTGGCGACTCGATTCGGCTCTTGTCCGAGAAGGCGACTGTGAAGTTCTGCGGCTCTGCGGTCGGAGTCGGACCCTGAGGCTCAGTAGTTGCAGTCGGATCAGGTTGCTGAGTTGGAGCCGGTGTAGACGCGGGACCGTCAGACCCGCAGGCCACAGCGAATACGGCGATCAAGATTGCTGATGTGATTACGGCGAACCTCGCACGCATTGAATCCCTCTCTCTACTCTGCTGTTGGGTCAAGGACTCGTCCCATGAACAGCGTCGTGTCCGTGGGAATGTCGCGGATCAGGAAGATGAACGGCCTGTCCGCTACGAACGGCTCGGACGGCGGCGGCCCCGAGTCCATCGTTATCACTGCCGTCGCCGCAGCGGCCTCCGTTCCTTCTTCATCTACAGCAACAAACGCCTGGTGAATCACGTCCGAAATGAACAGGCCCGACGTAGGCGTTCGCATTGCAGAGAAGTCGGCGACTCCCCCGATGAATGCGTCGATCATCCCGAGCGCCCTCAGTTGGTCCGGCAGGCTGAACTTTGACTCAAATTCGAACTTCGGGAACTGCAGATCCACGCTCTTGACCTCCAGACTATCGACGATCTGAGCCAGCTTCTGCGAAGTCAGCGATTTCTCGAACTGCTCGAACTCACCGGCGTCTGGCATCACCACGACCATCGACGTTTCTTCGCCCACGTACCGCATCTCGATGGCTGAGTAGCCATCACCCTCCGCGGTAGCGAAGAAGTCCTGCTGGCGCATCAGGTCGGTGTAGACGGTCTCGCCGTTCAGCAATGTGAACGGGCCGGGGATGGTGGCGGCTCTTTCGAACTCAGAGGCCCACGTCGCTTTGAAGAAGATGGCGTTCGCAAGCACCATGACCGTGTTCGGGGTTAGCGCACCCTTCGCGATCAGGTCCTTGATGCGGTCGTTCGTGTTGTCCTCGACCCAGCCGTTGATCGCCAGCCGTGCGGCCTCTGTCGCCCCGGCGAAGTCGACGATGTGCATCCCGGCCCCGTAGTTCTCTGCGACCGCATCCAGGAACGGCTGCTCGAACTCGACGCCGTCCTGACCCCAGATCGAGTTCGCTATCTGAAGCGTGAACCGCTGGTCAGGCTCCAGGCCCTCGCCGCGGGCAGCCAGCAGTTGGTCGAGCGCGTTGAACGCGGCATGCAACTGCTCGGGCGGGAGAGCGAAGCCGAGGGTGTCGGCCATCTCGTCCGCGGTGTTGCCAGCGGCGCCTGTGTACGTCATAGCAAGCGCAAGCGAGATGCTGTACGGCGACATGAACAGGTTGCCGTCTCCTGATTCCGCAAGCTGGCCGTAGAGGTCTAGAGCAAAGCCGTTATTGCCTTCGGATAGCTCGGCCAGGTCGGCCGGAGGAACGTTCGGCGACTCGATCCGGCTCTTATCGGAGAAGGCGACCTTGATGTCCTGCGGCTCCGCGGTGGGAGTCGGCTCCTGTGGCACGGAAGTCGCAGTCGGGTCCGGGGACTGAGTCGGACCCGGCGTAGATGCGGGACCGTCAGACCCGCAGGCCACGGCGAATACAGCGATCAAGAAGGCCGACGTGAGAACAGCGAACCTGGCGCGCATGGAAACCCTCGCTCGGGCTGAAACCTCAGGAGCCTTATCGCTCCCTATCAATCAGACGCCCTGTGCCGCCGATTTGTTCCAGCCCCGCGTGAGGGATTCGCGAAACGCGCTAGATCCGGTAGTAACGCTCGGCGTTCTCGCTGAACAGCTTCGCCCGCTCCGACTCCGAGAAGTCTGAAGTGATCGCGTCGTAAGCGCGCCACACCGTGGCGTAGTCCGAGAACAGGCTGTCGACAGGGAAGTTGCTGGCGAACATGCAGCGGTCGACGCCGACGATCTCAATCGTGTCGAGCACAAACGGCCGGATGTCGTCGGCGCTCCAGTCAGGCTTCATCATGCCGAGAGCCGAGATCTTGACGGAGATGTTCTCGGCGCCGGCGATCGCTCGCATCCCGTCCCGCCACAGCGCAACGCCCTCGTCATCCCAGTCGCGGGGCATGCCGGTGTGGTTCAGGATCACAGGCACCTCGGGGATCTGCTTCGCCAGCACTGCGCCGTCGGCAAGTTGCCACGGCCACACCTGCAGATCGAACGAGCCGTTGAACTTCGCAAGCAGCCGGTAGCCGCTGCGCCACTGCTCGTCCTGCATGTAGTCGCCGCGCTCGGCGAAGCGGAAGCCGGGATCGTCCGACCAGTTGAGCATGTGGCGGATACCGCGCCAGTTGGCGTGCTCAGCGTGACGGGCGAGCGTTTCCTCGACGTCCGGCTCGGCCAGGTTCGCGTAGCCGATGATGGCGTGCGGCATGCCGCGCGATGCCGGGTCGTCGGCAACACCCTGCAGCCACGCCGTCTCCCCAACAGGATCGCTGTCGTGGTCCCACTCGGCCTGCACGTGGACCGACTTCTGGAGCGGAATGCCGTCTGCGCCGGCCAGGAAGTCGCTGATGAGGAACGTCTGGCGGATCGGCGTGTAGTCGCCGACAAAGTGGTCGATGCCGTCCTGCAGCCACGGATAGCGGTTGTTCTCCAGGTCCCAGAGGTGATGGTGCGTGTCGATGAACGGTGGAATTGCCATGTGCCGGATCCCGGTTGTGCGGTGTAGCGAGTTGGCGACAGTTTATGCGCGGGGAGCAACGGCACGGGTGGTGATCAGCGAGCTTCGTCGGACAGAGGATGTCCTGGCCAATCCTGGAGTTGCGTGCTGGGACGCTTGCCGGGTGGTCCGCCCGGGCCATACGGTCGTAGTGGAAACTGAGAAGCTCGAACAGGTTTGCAGCTTCGAGATGTCCGCTTCGGGAGGCGAGTGATGGCGAAGAAACGGCCGGTGATAGCGCTCACAGGCGCGACGGGATACGTCGGCGGACTGCTCGTGCAGCCGCTGTGCGAGATGGCGTCCGAGGTCCGCTGCATCACCCGTGACGCGAGCCGGCTGAGCAGCGATCTGCCCCCAAACGCCACCGCAGTGCAGGCCGATGTGGGCGAATCCAACTCGATCGAGGCCGCGCTCACCGGCTGCGACATCGCCTTCTACCTCGTCCACTCGCTCGGCGAAGGAGACGACTTCTCACGCGCCGAGGCCGAAGCGGCCGAAACCTTCGCTGCGGCGGCAAAAAGCGCGGGCGTGAGGCGGATCATCTACCTGGGAGCGCTCGCTCAGGGCGACTCCAGCGAAGTGTCACCGCATATAGCGAGCAGGCACAGAGCCGGCGAGATCCTGGAGTCATCAGGCGTGCCGGTGACCGAATTCCGGGCCTCGGTCGTGATCGGCGCAGGCAGCATGCCGTTCGAGGCGATCAGGGCGCTGGTGGAGCGGCTGCCGGTGATGGTGACGCCGCGCTGGGTGCGCATGCCGGTCCAGCCGATATCCGCCCGCGACCTCGTCAGCTATCTGGTGGCAGCGGCCGCCGAGACGGGCGATCAGAGCCACGTCTACGAGATCGGCGGCGGCGACGTCACGACCTATGCCGAGTTGATGCGCGCCTATGCCCGCCACCGCGGCCTGCGACGCTTCATGATCCCTGTGCCGGTGATCACGCCACGCCTCTCCAGCCTGTGGCTCAGGCTGGTCACGCCGGCTCATTACCGCATCGGCCGCAACATTGTCGATAGCACCTCGCACAGCTCGGTCGTGGCCGATCATTCGGCCGAGCAGAGCTTCGGCATCAAGCCCCTGAAGTTCGAAGCGGCGATCGAGCAGGCGCTCACTGACGAGAATCAAGGGTTGCAGTTCCTGGACATCGGCGAAACTTCGGGTTCAGACACCTTCCGCACCAGACTCGGCACGAAATTCGTGGAGCGCAGGCGCATCGAGGTGAGCTGTGACGAAGAGACTGCCTTCAACACGATCTCACGGGTCGGCGGTCAAAACGGCTGGTTCTGGGGCGACTGGCTCTGGCGCGTCCGCGGGTTCATGGACCGCATTGCCGGCGGCCCCGGCCTCAGGAAGAACTCCACAGCCTATCCGCCGAAGCCGGGCAACATCCTGGACTTCTGGACCGTGGAACGCTTCGGCGACAACCGCCTGACGCTGCACGCTGACATGCGTCTGCCGGGCGATGCATGGCTCGCCCTGCGAGTCCGCACTATCAACGGCAAGACCTGCATCGAGCAGACGGCGGCGTTCGACCCTAAGGGGATCCTCGGCATCGCCTACTGGTTCGCGCTATACCCTCTGCACAGCCTCGTGTTCCGCGGCATGCTCCGAGGCGCAAAACGCGCCGCTGAAAACTCCGCAACCGAACTCACAAAGGCCGCATGAAGCCCTTCAGCCCGTGTAGGCGCGCTTCTTCAGCTCGTCCTCTCTGACGTCGGTGCCAAGCCCCGGCCGGTCCGGCACCGTCACATGTCCGTCTTTGAACTCGAACGGGTGCGTCAGCAGGTCGTCTCGCCACGGCGCATCGTCGCCATCGATCTCCATGATCATCAGGTTCGGGCTGCCCGCCGCCACGTGCAGCGACTGGAAGGTGCAGATCGGTCCGTGCGTGTTGTGCGGCGCAACAAACGTGTCGTAAGCGGCCGCCAGGTCGCAGATCTGCCTCGACACCGTGATCCCGTTCCACGCCAGGTCCGGCATGATCACATCCTGCGCGTACACTTCCAGGAACGGCCGGTATCCCTCGACTCCGAACAGACTCTCGCCTGTGCAGATGCGCGTCGTGGTCGAATCACGCACAGTCTTCAGCGCGCCCGGGTCCCACGTCTCGGTCTCGAGCCACATCATGTTGAACTCTTCGAGCGCGCGTGCGATGTCGATGGCGCCGCCGAGCTTGAAGTTGTGCGCAACATCCAGCGCTATGCCAATGTCCGGCCCAAGCGACTCCCGGAACGTGCCAACAACGCCGCGCACGTTGGCGATCGCCTCGGGCGTCGCCTGGCCGCTGTTTCGGCCGATCCTGTTCGGTCCGGGGTCCGGCAGGTCGTCGAGCTTCATCATGTTGGTCTTGATGGCGGTGAAGCCGCGCGCCAGCACCTCTTCGCTCAGTTTGCGCAGATCGTCCGTGTTGTTAACCGGAGGCGTGCCCAAGCGTTCACTGTGCCGCGCCCGGAACGAGCCGCAGTGCGACCAGTAGACGCGCACCGAGTCCCACACCTTGCCGCCGAGAAGCTGCCAGACCGGCGCGTCCAGCCGCTTGCCACGAATGTCCCACAGCGCCGAGTCGATGCCCGCCATCGCCTTCCACGCGATGCCGCCGCGCTGCCGGATGTTGTAGTTCGCAAGGTCGTGCCAGATGCGCAGCCCATTCATCGGGTCCTTGCCGACAACCAGCGGCTTCATGTGCTCGACCATCGCCACGACGCCCGGAAAGGCGTCCCACTCAGTGCAGTCGCCCCATCCGACGATGCCGGAGTCGGTCACCACCTTGACGAAGGTCCAGGGACGGGCGATGCCGTCGACGACAAAGGTCTTCACATCGGTGATCTTCATGCGTTGTCTCGCAGGGCTTTGGCGCTGGGTTCGCGGGCAGGCGGAGTGTAACGCGGCCCGGGCCGATCGAGGCTCTCAGGAGCCGGGGCGCCAGCGCGCGACTTCGTCCATGAATGCCGTCGAGCGCACATTGCGGTCCAGCACGAAATGCAGGTGCTCCTTCAGGATCCGCGCCACCTGCCGCTGCTCATCCTCGTCTGGCTGGAGCGGCTGCACCGCCTCCCAGTCGGCCCTCGCCATGTGGCGCAGCAGCTTCACTGTGTTCAGCGACGCCGGCAGCAGCACATCGCTCTCCGCAGCGCGGCAGTCGGGACAGACGATGCCGCCGCGCTCTGGCGAGAAGACATGTCCCTGCGGCTCCAGTTTGGCTCCGCAGTCCACGCACTCGGTGATCGCAGGCAGGAAGCCGTTGATCCGCAGCACCTGCACCTCGAACCAGCGGGGCATCAGCGGGTGGACCGGCTCGGCGTCCAGTATCTGCAGCGTGCGCACCAGCTGGTTGAACAGCGC
>JANQEF010000254.1 GCA_028278465.1 Dehalococcoidia bacterium
CGAAGCCGTGCCGCAGCAACGCGTACCTGATCGGGATCGGGTTCGTCACCCAGAACAGCGCCTTGAAGAACGGCAGCAAGCGCCGGTGCTCCCGGGCCGCCGCCTCGACGTCGCCCTCGAGGATCAGCCCCATCATCTGCTTGATCTGGCTGCCGATGATGTTGCTCGCCACCGAGACGATGCCGAAGCCGCCGGTGCACATGATCGAGAACGTCTCGTCGTCATTGCCGCTCCAGACGTTGAAGCCGTCGGGTGCACCGTCGATCACCTGCGTGATCTGCGTCGGGTCGCTCGACGCCTCTTTGACGCCGACGATGTTGTCGATCTCGGCGAGCCTGAGAGTCGTTTCGACATCCATGTTGAGAGCGGTCCTGCTCGGCACGTTGTAGAGGATGCCGGGAATAGAAACGCTGTCAGAGATCGCCTTGAAGTGCTGGTAAAGCCCTTCCTGCGGCGGCTTGTTGTAGGCGGGAACGGTGAGAAGCAGCGCATCAACGCCGACACGCTCCGCCTCCTTCGACAGCTCTATCGAGCCGCGGGTGTTGTTGTCCGTGGTGCCTGCGACCACCGCGCCGCGCTCGCCTATCTCCTGCTTCACCTCGTCGAAGAGCCGAAGCCGCTCGTCTGCGCTCATCGCTGGCGCCTCACCGGTCGTGCCGCCGATCACCAGGCCGTCAGAGCCCGAGTCGAGCAGAGCCGTCGCCAGTCTCCGGGCCTGCCTGTAGTTGACATCGCCGTTCTCGGTGAACGGAGTCACCATCGCCGTCAGAAGTCTTCCCGGGGTTGCCATGTCAGTATCCGATCTGCTGGTTGATGAATTTAAGCCTGTGTCACCGCCGTCTTCGGTGACGGCTTAAGGCATTCACGCCTCAGCACCTCGTCCAGTATCTGGAGCGCGTTCAGGGCCGCTCCCTTGCGGAGGTTGTCGCATGAGAGCCAGAGGCTCAGCCCGGTGTCGTGCGCGATGTCCTCTCGAATGCGCCCCACGAACACCTCATCTGCGCCCTCCGCTTCGGTCGGCATAGGGTAGACACTGTTCTGCGGCTCGTCCACCAGCGTCACGCCTTCGGCGTCGCGCAGCGCATCACGCGCCTCTTCGGGGCTGACGGCGTCCTGGAACTCGACGGACACTGACTCGCTGTGCGAGACCCGGACCGGGACGCGCACGCATGTCGACGCGAGGCGCAGAGCCGGCTCGTGCAGGATCTTGCGCGACTCGTTCAGCATCTTGTCCTCTTCCTTTGTGTAGCCGTTGGTAAGGAAGTCGTCCACCTGTGGCAAGACGTTGAAAGCTATCTGGTGCGGATACTGCTCGATCGCCACGTCCTCTGAGTCGAGGACAGCTCGGGACTGGGTCAGCAGCTCGACCTCTGCAGCGGCGCCGGTGCCGGTTACCGACTGGTAGGTCGAGACGGTGACCGCGGTGATCGGCGAGATGGAGCGCAGCGCGTCGAGCGCCATGACGAGCGGTGTCGTCGTGCAGTTGGGGATCGAGATGATCCCCTCGTGCCACTCGACGTCTGCGCCGTTCACCTCCGGCACGACCAGCGGCACGTTCTCTTCCATGCGGAAGGCCGAGCCGTCGTCGATCACCAGCGTGCCGCGGCTCACCGCTTCGGGCGCAAGGCGCTTGCTCACCTCGGAGCTGGCGGAGATGAATGCTACGTCGACGCCCGCGAAGGCGTCCGGTGTCGCTTCGACAACGGTGAGGTCGACGCCGCGGTAAGGCAGCTTCTTGCCGACCGAGCGGGCGGAGGCCATCGCCACGATCTTCTCCGCAGGGTGGTTGCGTTCTGCCAGCAGGTCGAGCGCGATCCTGCCGACCGCGCCGGTTGCGCCGACTATGGCGATAGTGAGGTCTGAGCTATTCATCGTTTCG
Organism: Dehalococcoidia bacterium; assembly: GCA_028278465.1. Taxonomy (GTDB): domain Bacteria; phylum Chloroflexota; class Dehalococcoidia; order Lucifugimonadales; family Lucifugimonadaceae; genus JAJCYX01. The sequence goes on from JANQEF010000254.1 coordinate 1,880, forward strand.
TCCTCGGTGTTCGAGTCTCCTGCGCAGCCGTGCTCGGTATATCCCTTGCTCCGAGCGGCGGTTGAAGGAGACTTGCAGATCACGTGTTCGGCGCGTGCGTCCAGATTAGCGGACGGCGCGCAGGTATCAACTGGATTGAGTCAGGAATCGGGGCAAGCCGCGCAGGCGGAAGCGTGCTACGCGCTGCCCTGCGGCTTGAGCTTGTCCAGGCCGAGAACCCGGTCGAGGCCGACGATCAGGCCGTCCTGCGTGACGACGCGCTTCACCGCCAGCAGGACGCCGGGCATGAAGCTCTCTCGGTTGATCGAGTCGTGGATCATCGTAAGGGTCTGGCCTGTGCCGCCGAACACCACCTCGTGCCTGGCGACGCGCCCGGGCATGCGGGCACTGTGAACATTTATACCCTCAAAATCGCCGCCGCGGGTGTTCGCCAGGGTCTGTTTTTCCGCCACATTCTGCTCGAAGCGGCTGCCGCGGCCTTTGGCCATGGCCTGCGCGATAGATAGCGCGGTGCCTGACGGCGCGTCGACCTTCATCTCGTGGTGAGACTCGATGAGATCGGCGTAGTCGAAGTAGCGTGATGCGATCCCGGCGAGGTGTCCGAGCAGCACCGCTCCCAGCGCGAAGTTCGATGCCGAGATGATGCCGACGCTGTGCTCGGTCGCCAGCTTCGCGGCGTCTCTCAGGTCGGCGTCCGAAAGCCCGGTCGAGCCTGACACGACCGATACGCCGGCCGGAGCGCACGCCGCAAAAGTCGCCTTTGCTCCTTCTGCGGTGGAGAAGTCGACGACAACATCGGGCTCGACTGCCGGGATCAGCTCTTCGAGGCTGGCACGGAGCGGCAGGTCTTCGCCGGTCGCTGGATCAGCCACCGTCGCGTCGGCGGCGGCAGGGTCTGCTCCGCCAACCGGTGTCATATCCGGATCACCGGCAACGGCCGCGAGCACTGTCGAGCCCATTCGGCCCAGCACACCGCTGACGGCTACCTTTATCTGCGTCGACTCAGCCACAGGGCTTTGCCCTCCTGTCGCTGCAGTCTACCGCCTTCGCGGCGGTCCGACACGCCGCTCGCCGTCGTAGCCACCAACCGGACGGCGCCCGCCTCGGCGATCACCGCCGCCGTTCTCCTCGTCGCGACCGCCGCGGTCGCCGCGATATCCGCCACGATCGCCACCGCGGTCACGTGGGCCACGGTCGTATCCACCGCCTCCACCGCCACGACGGTCATCGCGCCGTCCGCCACCTCGCCTGTCGTCACGACGGCCTCCGCGATCGCCGCGACCACCACCTCCGCCGCCATCGCCATCACGCCTGTCGCGACGCTCGAACTGCTCGGCCCACTCTTTGTCGTCGCGGACTTCACCGGCCTTGCTCTGTTCGAGCACTGCTCGGGCGGACAGGTCCACGCGGCCCATGTGGTCGACCTTGATCACCATGACCTCGAGCTCGTCGCCGATCTGGACGACAGACTCGACGTCCGGCACGCGGTCTTCACTCAGTTCGCTGATGTGAACGAGGCCGTCCTTGCCCGGCGTGAGCTGCACGAATGCGCCGAACGGCATGATGCGGACGACCTTGCCCTTGTAGACCTGGCCGACCTCGATGTCCCGTGTGAGCAGCTCGATGGCGGCACGCGCCTTGTCTGCGTTCTCGCGGTCCGGCGAGCCGATCACCACGACGCCGTCGTCGTTGACGTCGATCGAGACGCCGAACTCGTCGATCAGGCCACGGATGACCGAGCCACCCGGGCCGATCAGCGCGCCGATCTTGTCGGTCGGGATGTTGAGCGACATCATCCTCGGCGCGTACTCGCTCAGGTCGGAGCGTGGCGCGGCGAGCGTACCGGCCATGTGCTCAAGGATCTCAAGTCGGGCCTTGCGGGCCTGTTCAAGCGCCTCGCGCATGATCTCGAAGGTGATGCCCTTCACCTTGATGTCCATCTGCAGCGCGGTCACGCCATCAGAGGTACCCGCGACCTTGAAGTCCATGTCGCCAGAGTGGTCTTCTGCGCCCTGGATGTCGGTGAGGACGGCGTATTTGCCGTCTTCGCCGGTAATCAGGCCCATGGCTATACCGGCGACCGGAGCCTTGATCGGCACGCCGGCGTCCATGAGGGCGAGACAGCCAGAACAGACACTGGCCATCGAGGTCGAGCCGTTGGAGGCGAGCGCCTCGGAGACCGACCGGATGGTGTACGGGAACTCTTCCTGCGACGGGATCACCGCCTGCAGAGCGCGCTCCGCCAGCACACCGTGACCAACCTCCCGACGGCCGGTGAAGCCGTAGCGACCGGTCTCGCCGGTCGAGAACGGCGGGAAGTTGTAGTGGTGGATGAAGAACTTCTCTTCTTCAGGGCCGTAGGTGTCGAGGCGCTGCCGCTCACCGGCTGATGCCAGCGTGACGGCGTTCATGATCTGCGTCTCACCGCGGGTGAATATGGCCGAGCCGTGGACCCGCGGCAGGTAGCCGACCTCTGAGCTGAGGGGACGGATGTCGGTCAGCGTCCGTCCATCGGCGCGGCGTCCTTCTTCGAGGATCGCTTCCCGAACCGCCTCTTTTTCCATTGAGTAGAAGGTGGCCTTGATGGCGGCAGCGTCGTGCTCTTCGCCCAGCGCCTCAGCGGCTTCTTCGCCGATCTTGTCGACGGCGTCGATGCGCTCCTGCTTGCCGCCGGGCAGCTTCAGGGCGTCCTTGAGCTTGTCGCCGATGTGCGCCCTTGTCGCCTCGGCGGCGGCCTTCTCGGCGTCGCTCTTCGGCGTCACTTCCCACTTCGTCTTGCCGATCTTCTCCTGCATCTCGCGGATTAGGTCGACGATTGCGCCGTTGACTTCCTGCGCCAGCTCCAGCGCGTCCAGCAGCACCTCTTCACCGACTTCCTTCGCTCCGGCTTCAACCATCATGATGGCGTCTGCGGTTCCGGCGACGGTCAGGTCCAACAGGCTCTCCTGCAGTTCCTGGTAGGTCGGGTTGACGACCAGTTCGCCGTCGACCAGGCCGATCACGCAGGCGCTGACCGGGTCGTTGAACGGGATGTCCGAGATGGTGAGCGCAGCCGAAGCTCCGACGATGCCGAGCGCGGTGTGCGGGTTGACGCGGTCTGCGGACATCACGGTCGTGATGATCTGTGTTTCGTTGTGGTAGTCCTTGGGGAAGAGCGGTCGCAGCGGCCTGTCGCAGATCCTGGCGGCCAGGATCGCCTCCGTGCCGGGACGACCCTCTCGCTTGAAGAAACCGCCCGGCAGCTTGCCTGCGGCGTACGCCTTCTCCGAAACGTCGATGGTCAGCGGCAGGAAGTCGACGCCTTCACGCGGCTTTTTCGAGCCGGTTGCGGTGCAGAGCAACAGCGTATCGCCGTACCTCACAGTCACCGCGCCGCCCGCCTGGTGGGCGACTCGACCGGTTTCCAGCTCAAGGATCCGGCCGCCTACTTCGATCTCAAACTTGTGTATTTCCTGTGACATCTTGTTCTTTCTGTGTTGCCCGGACGAACGCGTCCGCGGGCTATTCAAATCGGGGTCTTGTTGCAGATGACAGACTCTGCAAGGGGAATGCTCAACGGTGAATGCCGAGTTATCGCCGAACTGCCGAGTGCTCTGGGCGGAGCAACAGAAAACGCCCCTGTGAGAAGGGGCGTTCGGTTATCGACGTAGTCCGAGCTTGCCGACGATCGAGCGGTATCGGTCAACGTCTTCGCTATTCAGGTAGCTGAGGAGGCGCCTGCGCCTGCCCACGAGCTTCACAAGCCCGCGCCTGCTCGAGTGGTCGTGCCTGTGCTCCCGAAGGTGTTCTGTCAGCTCGCTGATTCGCTCGCTCAGCAGGGCTATCTGCACCTCTGCTGAACCGGTGTCATTCTCTGATCGGCCGTGCTCCTTGACCAGCGCGGCCTTCGTGTCGCTATCCAACCTGTGGGTACTCTCTCTTTCGCACTCTCGCGACTACTCCGGCAAATGGGATAGATAGGGAAACTCCGTGCGCCGGCGCGAGGAACTGTTCTTCACTGCATCTTCGTGCTCAATTTCACAGGATACCACGCGGGTGCTTGTCCAGACAGTGCGCCCGCCTCACCTTTTACCGCTACAAATCGGTCTGCCTGGTGCGCACCTGTTTCCGGGACACCGCGGCCGCTCTCCGCGTAATAAACAGAGAACAAAGCGCAGCGCACGATTGCATCGTCAGCCGAAGAAGATGCCGGACATCGGCTGCGTGCGTCGTGCGATCATGTGTTTGAAACTGGGGATGTAATCGCTCTGGCTACCTTGACAGTCGCGAATTTGCACCGCTAAAGTTGCACCCGGTGCGCAGCGAGACCTCTCTGGAGGTCTGCGCGCGTGGGATTTGATCCTTAGTCAAAACGACGGCCGCACGACTCCCGGCCACGATCGCAAGATCGGGATACACGATTTAAGTAAATGGAGGATGGGACCTATGCTAGGTCTGCTCCGAAGTAGGGTGAAGGCCCTCTTCCTCGTTACGTTGATGGTTGGGCTTGCTGCCGCTATTGCATGTTCAGATGGCGCACGCGGCCCCCAGGGCCCGCAGGGTGTCCAGGGCATCCAGGGTGTCCCCGGTCAGCCCGGAGACCCCGGCCTTCCGGGCGCAGCCGGTCTGCCTGGTCTGCCCGGAGCGCAGGGCAATGACGGACCTGCAGGACCTGCAGGACCTGCCGGCCCGCAGGGTCCACAGGGTCCGGCTGGTGAGTCTGGCTCTAACGCCGCTGTCCTCGTACACGACGCGAACAACAGTGTTGCAGGCGCGGTTGAGTGGAGGATCGGCGGACCGACTGTCGACATCATCGGCGGTGGGTTCATAGAAGGCGAGCGCATCAGTGTGACCGGCAAGCCTCGGGCGTTCGACGTCCTGCTCGGCGACGCTACGGCGAATGAGCACGGCGGCTTCAGGCTGACGGTTCAGCTGACGCAGTCCGGTTTCGAGGCGGCTGAAGACTCGATCTTCACGGTCTCGGCCTCAGGCGAGACGACCGGCCGTGTCGACGGCGTGTTCATCATGGTGGACAAGGTTCCGGGCAACTAGACCTTCGCCAGATAGATCGAATGAAGAGGCCCCGGCTAGAGCCGGGGCCTCTTCGCGTCTGTCGAGGTTTGGGCGGGGCGGTCCTGAAGCCCTTGGCGCAGGTAGGTGCCTGGCGGTGCGGCGCCAGACAAGTTGCTTTGGATGCAGGTGTAGACCAGGACGAAGGGGGTGGACAGTCGTTCGGTGATTGACCCGGAGCGAGGTCGGCGCAGGCAGTGCTGGAAGACAGGCCGGCCGGCACCCGTCCTGGTCCAGGCTCCCCGACCCAGGACCGCCCGGTCCCGCTAGCCTTCGCTGCGCACCGGAGCGCGCTCGATCTTCACTCGTCGCACCCTACGGCCGACGGTCGACTGCACCGTGATCACCAGGCCTGAGCTCGTCACCCTGTCGCCGTTCGCAGGTATGCGCCCGAGCTCCTTGAGCACCAGTCCACCTATCGTGTCGAACCCGTCCGCCTGTATAGACGTGCCCATCCTGCGGTTAAGCGTCTCGATCGATGTCGCAGCTTCAGCCACAACCTCGTTCTCGCTCACCTCGCGCAGCTCAGGACCCTCCACGTCGAACTCGTCGACAAGCTCGCCGACGATCTCCTCGATCAAGTCCGTCACCGTGACCAGGCCGGCGATGCCGCCGTACTCATCCACCACTATGGCGATACTCGTCCTGTGCTCCTGGAACTCGCGCAGCAGCCTCTCCAGGTTCTGCGACTCGGGCACGTGGATCGCCGGCCGCGCAAGCTGCCGCACGAGGTCGCCCTTCTCCGACCCGTTCGCCCGGGCCGCCAGCAGGTCGCGGGCGTAGACGACCCCGACGATCGTGTCGGGCGTCTCGGAGTAGACCGGGATCTTGCTGTGGCCGCCGGTGGTCATCTGGGCCATCATCTCTTCGGGCTCCGCAGTGACCGGGGCAATCACCATGTCCGGCCGCGGCCGCATGATCTCCCGCACCTTCACTGTGTCCATCCGGAGGATGCCGCGAATCATCTGCAACTCGGACTCTTCGGCCGGGATGTGCTGCTCCTCCAGCAGGTCCAGGCTCTCCTTCAGCGCTTCACTGGCCTCCTGCCCAGCGACCTCGTCACCCGGCGTGCGGCCGGTGATCTTGGTCGTCAGCCATCCCGTGCCGGGTAGCGTCGTCAGCTTCATCACGAGCCATACGGCCGGCGATGTGAGGTGACGCGTCTGGTCCCTGTACCTGTGAGCGGTGAAAGAGGAGAAACCCTGGATGGCGAAGCGAGACCCGAAGGCGATCAGTCCACCTGCGGCGAGCGCGACGCCGCTGCCGGCTTCGGGGCTGAAGAGTTCAGAGATGGCGAGCGCAGCGGCTACCAGCGACGCCGCCTGGACGCCGATGAAGACCACCCGGGCGCGGTTGTCGAGCTGCTTGATCTGGTCCGAGTCGCCGTTGGCGCCGAACGACTCGGCAGATGTTGAGAAGTAGGTGATGTTTCGCGAAGGGAACGCGATCACAACGAGCGTGGCGATGAGGTGCAACGCGGCCGATACGGCCACTATGAGCCACGGTAACCAGGCGTCCATATTCAGTTCACCCTTCGCTCAGGGCGTGTTGAGACGGCCGGCGGCAAACCGGCCTGCGTATAACTGGGTTCTTCCGAGTTCATCTCCGTCCTTTACTCTCCGTCATCTTTGCGTCTTACGTTTCTGTGGTGTTCGATGGGTCTCGCCGGGACGCCGACGACCGTCTCACCGGCCGGAACGTCGCGGTTGACCACAGCTCCCGATCCCGTGCTGGCGTCCTCGCCGATCTTCACGGGCGCGACGATGATGGTGTCGGAGCCGATCTTCGCCCGGTCGCCGATCACGGTCCTGTGCTTGTCCCGCCCGTCGAAGTTAGCCGTGACCGTGCCAGCGCCGATGTTGACGTCCTCGCCAAGCTCGCTGTCGCCGACGTAGCTGAAGTGGCCGACATGCGTGCCCGACCCGATTCTACTGTTCTTGATCTCGGCAAAGTTACCGACATACGCGCCGGGCTCGATACGCGTGCCGGCCCTGATCCGGCTAAATGGACCGACCGAGATCCTCTCGCCGATCTCGGCGCTCTCCACGTGTGAGGAGATGACCGTTGCGCCATCGCCAACCATGCAGTCCCTGAGGATGGAGTTTGGGCCGATGACGCAGCCGGCGCCGATCTTCGTGCCGCTGCGGATGTGGTTGCCGGGTAGCAGCTCGGTGTCTCGGCCAATCTCTACGTCGGCATCTATATAGGTCGTCTCAGGGTCCCTGATCGTCACGCCGGAAAGCATGTGCCGTCGCCTGATGCGGTCGCGCATCACCCGTTCGACCTCAGCGAGCTGAACGCGGTTGTTTACTCCCAGCGCCTCGGTGGCGTCGCGCACCGACTCTGTCGACACCCGGCCGGACGAGGCCGCGGCGGCGACGAGGTCTGTGAGGAAATACTCGCCTACCGAGGATTTTCCGAGTTTCTGAAGCTCATCCCAGCACCAGTCGGCCTGGATGCAGTACAGGCCGGTGTTCATCTCGCAGATCAGTTTCTGGTGCTCGTCAGCATCGACCTCTTCGACGATGCGCTGCACGGCGCCAGAGCTGTCGCGAACGATGCGGCCGAAGCCGTGCGGGTCGTCAACCTCGGCGGTGAGGATTGAGAGAAGGGAACCCGACGCGGCATGCGATTGGACCAGCCGTGAAACGGATTCGCTTTCGACCAGCGCCATGTCTCCGGCAGCGACAACTATCGTGCCAGCAGGACCGACGGCGTCCTTCGCACACTCCAGCGCATGCGCGGTGCCGAGCGGCTCGGACTGAATCGCTATCCCGGCCTCGCCACCGAGCGCGTCGCGCAGCGCTGCCATCTCGGCCATCTCGGGGCTCACCACGGCGACAATCCCCAACGCGCTGGCCTCGTGCAGCACGTTGGAAACGTGGCCGATGAGCGGCCTGCCGCAGACTGTGTGCAGCACCTTTGGCAGGTCAGACTTCATCCGCGTGCCCTGCCCTGCCGCAAGGATCACGCCGGTCCATGCGTTCATCTGTAGGGTTCTGGGTCCGGATGGAATTCTGGAGGTTTCAAACGCCGGGAACTCGCTGGAAACAAATTGAGCCGCGCCCGCATGCAGTCTTGCTGCGCGGACAGCGGCTCAATGCCATCTATGGAGTTGGTACTAATTCTCAGCACTCAGTCTTGAACTACCCACAATCGTATTTACGAGCGATTCCGGGTGTCAAGCTCTCGCGCCTCCAGCGTGTGGGTGTATTCCCTTAAAGAAACGAGGGGTCTGTAGAGGGTGCCGTTGCTATAATCTCAGTTCTGCCCGCTGTTCAATCCGGCCTGTCAGCCGGCCGGCGACCGGCTCACCGCCACGCCCCGGAAATCAGCCTGGAAGAACGCGGATGCGCGGCCCGGAGAGGTGGCTGAGTGGTTGAAAGCGCCGGTCTCGAAAACCGGTATACCGGTCTCCGGTATCGGGGGTTCGAATCCCCCCCTCTCCGCCACATCGCGGGCCGGATCGCGGAGAGGTGCCAGAGTGGCTTAATGGGCACGCCTGGAAAGCGTGTGTGGGGCAACCCACCGCAGGTTCGAATCCTGTCCTCTCCGCCACCACCAATCCGGCTGGCCTTCCGACGTCACTCCCCGACCGCCCGATGGGCTCGCACAAGCGCGGCGAACCACCTGTTGCCGGCCTCGTGGCCAGCGTGTTTTCCGGCGTGCTCGCCTTCGCCTGACACGTGTTCGTGACCGTCCGAGCTCTCGCTGGCGCGGTGCTTGGCGAAGTCAATCTCCACCAGCTCCGCCCGGTCAACGACTAGCCCGCCAAGGCTGGCAGTAAGCTCGTCGACCGATACCAGATCAGACTCTTCCCAAAACCCCTTGTGAGCCATCGATCGGTCCCACTCGATCATCAGCAACGTCCCACCGGGAGCGACGGCCTCCGCAGCTGTCTGAATTACCCTTCGCCGGTGCTCGCCCGCCGGAGGCAGCGCATAGGTGCTGACGACCAGATCGAACTGATGAGGAGGCGTCCAGTCGCCGGCATCCGCCACCTCGAACCGGATGTCCAGCCCTCTCGTCGCGGCTGTCGCACGGGCACGCTTGATCGCCTCGTCGGCCCAGTCAACACCGATCACCTGCCAGCCGCGCTCGGCCAGGTGCATCGAGTTGACACCCATGCCGCACCCGAGGTCCAGGGCCGTGCCCGGAGTCAACAGCTCCACTTCGGCGACCAGCAAACCTTCGGGCTCTGACTCGAACGGAGTGCCCGCCTCGACATATGCGTTGTTCCAGAACTCTTGATCGAAAGCTGTACCTTCAGACTGCATCTTTCTTCTCCTGATTAACTGAAGTGGCCAGAGGTCGCCGGACCGGAATGGCGGCTTAGCGCCGCTCCTCCCAGCCAGGACTGTGTCGCACGACCTCGACGTTCTGGCCTGCGTGTGCGTTGAAGATCGCCAGCACATGGCCGACCTGTTCAGAGCGGTGGGTGTGGACGGCGATCACGTACGGACCGACTCGCCGGTCCGCCACCTCTTCGGCCAGGTGGCTCCAGAGTGCGTGCGCTGCGCGCTCCAGCACGCTGCAGTGCTCTGGCTCCGGCTCCACGAGGTGCACCAGGCTGCCGCCGTGGAGGAACTTGATGTCGGCAGCGTGGATGCCCAGCTTGATCAGCTCGCGGGAGGCGGCGATCGCGTCTCCGCGGTTTTCGATGATCGCCAGCACGTCGGCCTCGACGTGTTCCGCAGTCGGAGTCTTGGCCTGTGAAATCATGGCACTGCTCGCTTTCTGAAGTTCTCGCCCGGGCTGTAATGCTCGCCTGAGCGATCTATATACACTATATCATGATGCTTTACAGTCTGTAAAGTACAGAGGCGCCAGTTGACTTTGGCGGTGCTGCGGGCGATGCCTGAAAACCTGCTTCGGGCGGGATTCGGACCAGCGGTGGCGCTTACGAGGGAGCCAGGATCCGGCGCATGAAGTCGATGGACAGGTCGGCGAGGCGCTGCTCGTCGTCTCCCTCGTGAGTCAGCATGTGGGCCGACTCGGTCATGTCGAACAGGATCCGTGCTGCCTGCTCGGGATCGACGTCTGACCGGAACACGCCCTGCTCGATGCCGGAGCGCAGGATCCCGGCGAGCAGTTCGCGAAGAGGATCGATGTGCATCTCTCCGGCGGAACGGTCTGCGGGAACGTACTTCATCCAGTCGGCTTCGTGCTCGTGTTCGGTGTGTCCGGTCACCATGACACGAGCGAACATCTCGAGCTGCTCGGCAGGGCCTTCCCCGGTGCTCAGCTGTTGCTGCAGTTCCTCGGTGTACCGGGCCACCTCCCGCCGCCCGTACGCTGCGATCACGGCGTCGACGTCGGTGAAGTAGTTGTACAGAGTCGGGCGTGTCATTCCCGCACTGCTGGCCAGGGCCGACATCGAAAGGCCGCTGATCCCTCTCGCGATGAAGATCTCGCCGGCCGCATCGAGTATCAGCTCACGCTGGCGGGCTTTGTGCTGCTCAAGTGTGTTTGCCCAGGTGGTCACGTCTCTTGTCCCGGCGTTGCGTGCGTGTCAATGTGATTTACGCAGTGTAAAGGTTGTCCGTGCGCTTCGCTTCGAGATACCTGCCAGAAGCTTCAGCAGAAGCCGACGCCGTCCGCCGCAAACACCGGCCTCCGCCAATCCCGCGACAATCCGTCCGACGCCTTTCACACCTCCCGTCCTACCATCCGTTATGCTTGCGCGCCCTGAGCCGCAGACCAACATTCGCGTAACCTCCGCTTGAGTCCGAGTATTCAGAAAACCCTTCTGCCCGAACAGACCTCCCATGACCCGGAGCTCAAGTACTGGGTCGCGATGCACCGCGTCTACGGCATCGGTCCGGCGAGGTTTCGGCAGTTGCTCAACCACTTCGGATCTATCGACCGGGCGTGGTCGGCTTCGTTTTCGGAACTGCTGGCTTCCGGGATCGGACAGGAGAACTCGCAGTCGCTGGAGAAGCTGCGGTCTGCGACCGATCCTGACCGCGAGATGGAGACGCTTGAGCGACTGGGCATCACTGCGCTGCGCCTCGATTCACCTGCCTACCCGCAGAGGCTCGCCGAGACATATGACCCGCCGCCGGTGCTGTACGTGCGAGGCGAACTGCCCGCGGCCGAAGTTCCGGCTGTGGCGGTGGTCGGCTCACGGCGCTGCACCGCATACGGCCGAGAGATGACTAAGCGCATCGCCACCGGGCTCGTCAGCGCCGGCATCGCTGTCTACTCCGGCCTCGCCCGCGGCATCGACGGCGCGGCGCACAGGGCGACGCTTGATGCCGACGGCACGACGG
>JANQEF010000217.1 GCA_028278465.1 Dehalococcoidia bacterium
CGACGGCGTGAAGCTGCTGGGCAGGTTCGAGAGCGCCGCCGGGACGCAGGTGTCTCTGCAGGAGAATCTCCGCGAATCGCTGGATCAGACCGACACCCACGCGGCGAAGTGGCGGGCCAACGTCGACCGCTACGTAGAGGAGCATGGCATCGACGCGCCGCCAGAGCCGGAGCCCGACCCGCCGGAGATCATGCGGATCGACGTGCCGGAGTCGCCGGCCGAGTTGGACCTGCAGCGCGAGGGGATCACCAGTGTCATCTGGGCGACGGGTTTCCGCTACGACTACTCGTGGATCAAGCTGCCGCTGATCGCGCGGCGCGGCTACCCGGTGCAGCGCCGCGGCGTGACGGCGTGGCCAGGGCTGTACTTCACAGGCCTGCAGTGGATGTACTCGGCGAAGTCGGCGCAGTTCATAGGCGTCAGCGAGGACGCTCAGTACGTGGCAGAGAGAATCGCAGCGGCGGCGGGGTGAAGGGGTGGCGAAGGGCTAAGCGGTATCCCCCTCGCAGCTTGGGAGGGGGTCAGGGGGAGGGTCGTTGGTTTCCTCCACCGGTCACCACGTTGTCTTTCCGACTGCGGGTCGAGGGATCTGACCGGAGACGAGATGAGACCGCTGAGATTCCGGATCAAGTCCGGAATGACAAGTTGCGGCGTCTTTGCTGACTGATGTGAGCCCGCTTCTCCCTCATCCTGCGCCTTCTCCCGCCGGGAGAAGGAAGACCGCCATCCTGAGCTAGCCTGCCCTGAGCGAAGCCCAAGGGAAGGGTGCACTTGGTCCGGCTGCAGCCGGGACCGGGCGCGACAAATGGCCGCCAGACGCTGATCCAGAGAAAAGTCGCAGGTGGATCGGCGGTGTTCCCTGAGCGACGGGTACCCGCTTGCGGGTGAGGGCCTCTAGAAGGGCCGACTCGTCTTGTCAGGGCGAGTCTTCGCACCAGAGATCCTTCGACTCCGCTGCGCTTCGCTGAGGAAACGCAGACGCCCCGATTTCATCAGGGCCGGGCGCCCGCTTGCAGACGCGGGTGGGTAAGTTTTTTTCTCCTCTCTCCCCTTGTGGGAGAGAGATAGAGAGAGGGGATGTCGGCTGGAGGCCGACGGCTCTTGATCAGGCGACCGGTTTCACCCTCTCCCTCGATCCCTCTCCCATTAAGGGAGAGGGAAGAATCTACCACCCTTCGACAAGCTCAGGATGGCAGATCGTGCCGCCTCCGGCGTCACCGGGCGCGGCAAGCGGCACCCCTACCAGGTCGTTGCCCCCCAACCACCCAATCCCGGCTAACATGCGCCGATCCTGTCGTTGAGCGACCACCGCATCCCAGGAGGCTCAGATGACCAACTCGAACCGCGACAGCTACGCGCACGGATACGGCGACTCCACATCCCGGGTCCTTGGCGAGCGGAGCGCGGCAAAGAACGCCGCCTTCCTCCTGCCCCACCTGGAATCGGGGATGAAGCTGATCGACATCGGCAGCGGCCAGGGCAACATCACCATCGGCCTTGCAGAAGCGGTCAGCCCCGGCGAGGCGGTCGGCATCGAGATCGAGCCGAGCCAGGTGGAGATCGCCCGTGAAAACGCAAGCAAGGCCGGAGCATCGAACCTCAGTTTTGAAGTCGCCGACGCCTACGAGCTGCCATTCGATGACGCCCATTTCAACGCGGCCTTCATCCACACCGTCCTGGAGCATGTGAGCGAGCCGGTCAGGGTGCTCAACGAGGTCCGTCGCGTCCTGGCGCCGGACGGCGTGATCGGCATCCGCCACGGCGAACGCGGCGCATTCCCGGTCGTAGTCCCTCCCAACGCCACGGTCGAGAAGTTCCTGCATCGCAATGGAAACCCGCTCGTCGATCCGGGCATGGACACTCGGATCGGCAGGAAGCAGCAGCGAATGCTGCGAGAGGCCGGGTTCGATCGTGTCGAGACCAGGGTCGCGGCGAATCCTGATCCTGCCGGCATCCTGCTCTACGCAGAGCTGATCGAGCAGCGCATACCAAACTTCGTCGACCAGGGGATCTTCTCAGCCGAGGAGTTCGCGGACGACGAGTACATCGATGAGACCGTGGCCGAGATGCGCGCCTGGGCAAGCGACCCCGATGCGCAGTGGATCAACGCTCCGTGGTGGGAGTCTCTGGGGTGGAAGCGGTCTTGAAAATAGCCGCCCACCGGAAGCTATTATCCGATGGACGGATATACGCCTGGGTCTGTACGACGTGATATACGACCAGCGGCCGGGCCAGAGGGCAGGCTACGGCGCAGTTGATTCTACGAAGCGTCGGCGGAGACCACCGCCGGCCGGGGCGGAGTCAGGCGAAGGTCACGCAGCCTCTCGAGGCGGCGGATCTCCTTCTCAAGTGCGGGCTCGGCGGTGATCGCAGCGGCCGACTGTGCGCCTGCCCTGCGGGCTCCTGGCAGCTTAACACTCATCGTGGTGCCAACGCCCACTTCAGACTGGATGTCGATTGCGCCGTGGTGTGCATCGACGATCGCCTTCACGATGGAGAGGCCGAGGCCAAGACCGGACTGCGACTTCGTCGCGTCGTCGTCCATACGGTAGAACCGGTCAAACAGCTTCTGGCGCTCCGTCTCCGGAATGCCATCGCCCTGGTCAGCAACCGAGATCGTGACCTCGTCGCCCTCGAGCCTCGTCGACAGGGTGATCGAGCCGCCCTGCGGCGAGTACTTGGAAGCGTTGCTCAACAGGTTCAGCATCACCTGCATCACGCGCTTGCGGTCGCCGTGCAGCTCAACGTCCTTGTCGCAGTCGATCACGAGGTCCTGGCTGTTCGCGCTCAGCATCACCGCGGCCGAGTCGCTCACCTGCCCCAGCAGCTGGTCGAGCTCGAACCCTTCCTTCACGACCTCGAACCTGCCGGCCTCGATCCTCGTGATCTCGAGCATCTCCTCGATCAGCGAGTCGAGGTGGTCGCCGTTGCGGCGGATCAGGTCCAGGTGCTTCTGGTTCTTATCCGCCGACTCGCCACCCTGACGGCGCTTCAGAATATCTGCGAAGCCCAGGATCGAGGCGAGCGGCGTGCGCAGCTCGTGCGAGACCATCGAGAGGAAGCGGTCACGCTCCTCGTTCAGCTGCTTGAGCTGCTGGTTCTCCAGCTCGAGCTGGTGAGCGACGATCTTCTCGTCAGCAAGAGCACGCTCGTGCGAGACGGCGCGCCTGCGGGAGCGGCCGAGCACGATGTCTGCCGACAGCACCACTCCGAACAGGACGACGAATGCGCCGCCAAGCGTGCCGAACACGGTCGTGAACATGGAGGTGCGGGCGGAGGAGATGCGGGAGTCGAGCGTGCCGGTGACGTCACGCGAGACCTCGAGGATCTGCGACGGCGTGTTGGTGACGGCGTCGAAGAGCGGCAGGAAGGTCGATGTGACATCGCCGGTGGCCGCCTTGCCGTCGAGCGAGACGTACTTGACATCCTTGCTGAGGCCGGTTGCGACCATGCCCTGCGCCGCGACCTGGAAGGCGCCGCTGTCTACGGCGGCGGACGGCTCGGCGCCGACTGATGACCACAGCATCTCGCCTTCAGTGTCGTAGAGCGACAGGCGGACGATGTTCGAGCTCTGCAGGAAGGTCGAAAGGGCAAGGCCGCCGAGGCCGCCTGCCTGGGCTTCGGGCGCCGCGATGCCCGAGTTGATCTCGTCCGAGACTGCGAGGCCGGTGACGACGCCGGCGATCACCTGCGCGTCCCTGTTGGACTGCTCGCTGACGACGTTGATCAGGTTGGCCTCTTCATTCTTGCGGGCCGAGTTCGTGATGACGACGGCCGCGATGATGAAGATCGCCGTGCTGACGATGAGGAATCCGGTCGTGAGTTTGAATCGGTTCTTCATAGTTGCTGTCGCTGTGTCCTCAGTCTGCGGTCTTCGGATACAGGTCCGTGCATCGGTCCGGGGCTATCCCCAGAGGTTCTGGATCAAGGCCAGCGCCTGCTCGTAGGTGATCAGTCCCTCTTCGTACATCTGCCAGATCTCGGCCTCGGTCATATTCGGGTCGGTCGTCGTGTCACCCGAAGACGAGTTGCTGCCACCGTTCCCGTTGCCATTGCCGTTGTTGCCAGTGCCATTTCCGTTGCCGGAGTTGCCGTTGGCGTTGCCGTTGTTGCCAGTGCTGCCCGGAGGAGGCGTCGGCGACGGCGTGGGCTCAGGCGTCGGTGACGGCGTAGGCTCAGGCGTTGGCGACGGCGTAGGCTCAGGCGTCGGTGACGGGTCCGTGGTCGTGCTGCCGTCGGCGCTGCCACCGTTTCCGTTGCCATTGCCGTTGTTGCCCTGGCCATTTCCGTTGCCGGAGTTGCCGTTAGCGTTGCCGTTGTTGCCGCTCGTCGTGTCGCCCTGGTCCGGCGTTACGGTCGGAGTCGGCTCCGGCGTGCTCGTCGGCTGGTTCGGCGACTGGGTCGGCTGCGGCTCAGGCGTCGGAGTCGGCTCAGGTGTGGCCGTCTGCGTGGGCTCCGGCGTGTACGTCGGCTGCGGCGTCGGAGTCGGCTGATCCGTGCTGCCGCCGTTGCCATTGGCGTTGTTGCCGCTCGCCGTGTCACCCTGGTCCGGCGTTGCGGTTGCAGTCGGCTCCGGCGCCACGGTCTGCGTTGGCTGAGTCGTGGCAGAACCGGCCGTGCCGTCGCTCTGCGACGCGTCGGCCTGAGGCGTTGCGGTCGGCGCCGGGGTCGGGGTCTTCCCGGGCCTGTCGTTGCTAGCGTGGTCAGGAGCGCCGGGTGTGGCCGCGTGGTCCGGCTTGCCGGTCGTGCCGGCGTGGTCCTGCCGCTGGTCCGGCGTGGGCTTCACATCGTCGCGGCCGTCGTTCGGCTTCGGCGTCGGAGTAGCAACCGGGCGAGGAGTCGGCTTTACATCAGGGGTGCTCGTGGCAACCGGCTTCGCGGTCGGCACAGGCGTCGGCGTGGCGGTCGGCCGCGGCTTCGGAGTGGCCGTGGGCTGCACGATGACTACAGGCGCAGGCGGCGCGGGAGTAGCGGTCGGCACAGGAGCCGGCGTGGGAGTCGGCATCGTC
>JANQEF010000279.1 GCA_028278465.1 Dehalococcoidia bacterium
ATTCGACCGCTTGGAACAGAGACTCGACCGCCATGAGCAAGGTGACGTTCTGGCGCGACCTGCTGTGGGGCTCCGATACGCTCGACCAGCTCTCGTTCACTAACGACCTGAACGAAGGCTGGACGCCGGTTGCCAGCCTGCCGGAGCCCGCAGACGACGTGGTGAACCTGTTCGCCGGTCCCTCCGGTGACAGGAGCGAACCGGAGGCGCTGTACCTGGCCACACGCCGCGGCCTCTGGGTCTACGACAACCTCAACGAGCGGTTCCGCAACACCGGCCTGACGCTGCCAAGGTCAAACGCCGCGGCCGCCGCCTGGAACGGCGCCGTCTACTACACCAGTGAACAGCGCGTCTTGCGCTTCACTCCCGGGCCGACCAACGTCATCGACGACGTCACACCACCGATCATCTCCGACAGCCGTACGACGCGCACCGAGCTCGGCTTCTACCGCGAAGCTCATCCCGGCATCGACGGTATCTTCTTCGTGACCAGCGGGGGAGCGGCGATCCACCAGTGGGATGGCAAGGCCTGGAGCAGCTTCCCGGCGCACGGCCACGGGGTCTTCAGCCCGATCGAAGAGGTCGGCGGACTGTTCCTGTCAACCTCGAACAGCAAGCACAGGCTTGTGTACGGCCATTTCAGCCTGATCACTGGAAACGGCACGGCCGCGATCACCCTTCCGGTCCTGACCGCCGACCTCGCGCGCCAGAGCAACTTCGGGTTCGTGCCCGGCGGCAGCCTTGTCACGCCCTGGTTCGATGGCTTCGTCTCCGGGCGCGACAAGCTGGCCGTCAGCATAGGCCTGGAGGTCTCGATCCCTGACTCGCACGAGATGGTCCGGCTGTCTTACGCCCGTGATGACGGCGATACCTCCGGGACCATCCTGGAGCTCAACGAGCCTGGATATCACGCCATCACGGTGCCGATCAGGGACGACAGGAACGAGCCGACAGGTGTGCTGTTCGACCGGATCTCGCTCGGGGTAGAGATGGAGGTCGACTTTACCGACTCCGAACACCTGGCCCACTCGCCCGACGTGAAGCGCCTCTCGCTCAACTACATCAAGGCGCAGCCGACGCGGTGGGCGTACAGCTTCACGATCGAGGTCGACGGCCGCGAGAGCGCTTCGGAGGTGAGGCGCTCGCTTGAGGACACGTTCGAGAAGCAGTCGCTTGTGCACTTCGCCTATCGGGACCCGGCATCGGACGAAGGCGATGCGAAGCTCGTGATCCCGGTGAGCATGCGCAGCGAAGAGGTAGCGGGGTTCGAGGAGCGAGGCAGGTTCAGAGTGGTAGTCACGGAGGTCTAGATGGCGAGAACCGTTATCGCCTCGCTGAACATCGCCGATACGGTGACGGCGGTGCAGCTTCGGAGCGCTCCGAGACCGAGGATCAGGTCGGCGGTCTTCAAGGCGAGGGCAGGGAACACCGGCTCGGTCTTCCTGGCTTCTGACTCTGCGACAAAGTCTGATGGTTTCGAGCTTGCGGCAGGTGACCGCGAAGAGTGGATGCTGCTGCCAGCGTCTGTGAAGGGCTCGACGTTCTGGGTCTGGGGCGGAACGTCGGGCGACAGGCTCGACTACCAGCTGCTGCTGGAGGATTGAGCTGCAGAGCGCAGGTGTATTCTGGGTAGATCGACGCCTGAGAAGAGCCGCGACGCCTCCAGTGCCCGACGTCACCGTCTACTCATCCAACATGTGCAGCACCTGCGAGATGGTGAAGCAGTTTCTCGTGCTGCGCGGCGTCGAGTTCACCGAGAAGAACGTATCAGTTGACGCAGACGGCCGCGCCGAGCTCATCGCGCTGGGCTACGACGCTACGCCCGTGACGGTGATCGGCGACCAGGTGCTCGAAGGCTTCGATACGGGCGAGATCGACACGGCGCTGCAAACGCTGTGAGTTCGCGTCGGCCCGGAAACCTGGGCTACTATTGAGACTTACCAGTCTCGGGAGACAGGCACATGGTTGCGAGCACCTCCAACGACAAGGTCGACTTCGTTCTCGAGCAGATCGAGACGATGGTCGCCAGTGAAGGCGGCACGCTGGAGCTTGTCTCCTCCGGCGAAGACTCCCTCACGGTGAAGTACATTCCCGGCGTCAACGAAGAGTGCCCGGAGTGCGTTCCGTCCCTTGAACAGGTGACCCAGTTCCTCACCGCCTCGCTGCAGATCCACGCTCCCGAGATCTCGTCGTTAGAGGTCTCCTGAGACATCTCCCTCGCCCGGCGGCCAATGCCACCGGCCAACATGCCTCCGCTTCACTATCGCCGCAACTCCACGCGCCCTGATGTAACATCGCCGCCAACCAGGCGAAGCCACTTCATCCGACCGAATCAGCACTCGCGGAGGGAGCCCGATGCATCTTCTCGAGGTCCTCAACCCTGTAGCGCCGCAACGAGGCGTGCTCAACGCCTTCCAGGCGAGTCCAAGGCCGCAGACGCTGGACAACAAGACGGTCGGGCTTCTCTGGAGCGGCACCCACGGTGGCGACATCGCGCTGAACACAGCCGGCCGCATGCTGCAAGAACGCTTCAGCAACGTGAAGGTCAACTTCTACAACGGGAACAACTATCCCGCGCCGCCGCCGCTGGTGAAGCAGGCTGGAGAGGAGTGCGACGTCGTCATCGGCGCCACCGCTGATTGAGGGACGTGCGCGTCGTGGATGGTCCACGACATGATTGAGCTCGAGAAGATGGGCCGGCCCGCCGTCGCCATCGTCTCTGGCCGTTTCGAGAGCGACGCCGTCGCCAGCTCTCGCGCCTTCGGCATGCCGGACCTGCAGTGGGTCGTCGTGCCGCGCATCTACCGGAACCTCGAGCCTGAGCTCAGCCAGAGCCAGACCGAGGACGCTATCGACGACCTGGTCGGCGCCCTGACCGCTTCGATCGATGCCCGTTCGCCGAGCGTCGATACCGAGACTACGCACCGGTTCGAGGGCGACGACCGCCACGACGCGATCCTGCGCATGAACGATGCCTTCATCCGCGACGACTGGGGCGACGGCCTGTTCCTGCATCCGCCAACGCAGGAAGCTGTCGAGGCGATGATGAAGGGCACGAACCTTCCGCCGGACCACGTCGTGTGCGATATGCCACCGGGCTTCGGGCTGGCGACGGTCGAGAAGATCGCGGTGAACGCGGTGATGGCCGGCGCGAAGCCGGAGCACCTGCCGGTGGTGATCGCCGGAGTGAAGGCGCTGTCGAAGATTGGCGGGCAGGGCGGCAAGTCGCTCCTGATGTCGACCAGCCCGCAAGCGCCGCTGCTGATCGTCAACGGTCCGATCACCAGGGAGGTCGGTCTGAACCCGCGCTCTGCGCTGGGTCCCGGCCGCGACAACCAGGTGAACACGCTCATCGGCCGGGCGTTCGCGCTCTGCTTCCGGAACATCGGCTACTGGTATCCGAACCAGATGGACATGGACACCATCGGTACCTCCCGCAAGTTCATCCAGTGCATCGCCGAGAACGAGGAGATGAGCCCGTGGGAGCCGTTCCACGTCGACCAGGGGTTCAGCAAGGACGAAAGCACCGTCAGCCTGTTCATCACGGACGGCGAGCTCGACGTTCAGGACCAGGGCAACCACACGGCGGAAGGTCTGCTCCGCAACCTGGCCTACGGCTGCACCTTCGGCACTCGCAGCCTGCAAGGCGAAAAGGGTGGAGTGCAGCGCCTGATCCTGATGCCGCCGGACGTGGCGCGTCCCGTAGGGTCGCAGGGCTTCTCGAAGCAGGGGGCGAAGGAGTTCATTCACGAGCACGCCCGCGGCAGCTTCGGCCAGATGATCGAGTACATGCCGCTGGAGGGCGAGGCGCGGGTGAGCGAGCACTGGAAGTGGCTTGAGCAGCTGACGCCGCAGCAGCGGATGGAGATCACCATCAACGTGATGGACTCGCCGGAGGACTGTTCGATCATCGTAGTCGGGGCGGACAGGGCGAAGACTGCGGTCTTCCCGAGCGGCCCGTCTCCGGTCACTGAAGGCATCGACCAGTACCGGGCGTGACAGCTACGTACGACGCCATAGTGATCGGTGTCGGCGCGATGGGCAGCGCCACTGTCTACGAGCTGGCGAAGCGCGGCAAGAAGGTGCTGGGGCTTGAGCAGTTCGATGTGCCCAACGACCAAGGTTCATCGCACGGCGTCAACCGGATCATCCGCCTCGCCTACTACGAGGACCCTTCGTACGTGCCGCTGATGCGCCGGGCGTACGAGCTGTGGGACGAGATTGAGGCGCGTGTCGGCCAGAAGCTGCTGTACAAGACCGGCTCTATCGACACCGACACTGAGTCCGGCGAGGTGTTCACCGGGTCGCTGGAGTCGTGCCGCATCCACGACATCCCGCATGAGGTGCTTTCGGCATCCGAGACCAACAAGCGGTTCCCGGGTTACCGGCTTCCCAACGGCCACTTCTCGCTCTTCCAGAAAGACGGCGGCTTTCTGCTGGCCGAGGGGTCGATCGTGGCGTTTGCCAGCGCGGCGATGAGTCTTGGCGCGGAGATACGAGCGCGGGAAGCGGTCGAGGGATGGGACG
>JANQEF010000297.1 GCA_028278465.1 Dehalococcoidia bacterium
GGCTCGTCGAACTCGACGAACCCGATGTCACGCAGCGCCTTGTTGAAGAAACGTGCGTAGAGCAGGTGCATCACCGCGTGCTCGGCGCCGCCCATGTACTGGTGTACCGGCACCCACTGCTTCACGCGGTCCGAGTCGAACGGCTCCTCCATCAGGCCCGGGCTTGTGAAGCGCAGGTGATACCACGACGAATCGACGAATGTGTCCATCGTGTCGGTCTCGCGCTTCGCGGGACGGCCGCAGTCGGGGCAGGTCGTGTTTACGAACTCTTCGTCCAGCGTGAGCGGTGACTGGCCAGTCGGCGTGAACTCCACGTTGTCGGGCAACACCACTGGCAGGTCCTGTTCAGGTACCGGGACCGTGCCACAGTGGTCGCAGTAGATGATCGGGATCGGCGTGCCCCAGTAGCGCTGGCGGGAGATCAGCCAGTCTCGCAAGTGGTAGGTGATTGTCCGGCTGCCCAAATTGCCCGACTCGATCTTGTCTGCGATCCGTTCCATGCCCTCGGCGCTTGGCAGCCCGTCGAACTCGTCCGAGTTGACCTGTGTCCCGGGAGCGACGTACGCCTCGTCAAGCTCTTCGCCTGACCAGCCGTCTGGAGCGACAACGACCCGGATCGGCAGACCGAACTTCTTCGCAAATATGAAGTCCCGCTGGTCGTGAGCAGGCACGCCCATCACGGCGCCTGTGCCGTAAGTCGCCAGCACATAGTCGCCGATCAACACCGGCACCTTCTCGCCGTTCAGCGGGTTCGTGGCGAACGAACCGGTGTGAACGCCGGTCTTCTCTCGCTCGGTTGAAGTGCGCTCTATCTCAGTCTGCCTTCGAGCGTTCTCTATGTACGCATCGACCTCAGCCTTGTGGCCCGGCTGAGTCAGCTTCTCGGCCAGCGGATGCTCGGGGGCGAGCACGACGAAGGTGACGCCGTAGACGGTGTCGATGCGAGTCGTGAAGGTGTCGATCCTGTCCGTCTCGCCTCCGTCCACGTACTCGGATACATCGAAGCCGATGGTCACGCCGGTGGAGCGGCCGATCCAGTTCCGCTGCATCAGCTTGATCTTCTCGGGCCAGTCGATGGCGTCCATCTCCAGCAGTTCGTCCGCGTAGTCGGTGATGCGGAAGTACCACTGAGGCATCTCGCGCCTGACGACAGTCGTGCCGCAGCGCTCGCAGGCGCCGTCCTTCACCTGCTCGTTCGCCAGTGTCGTCTGGTCAGTCGGACACCAGTTGACTGTGCCGTTCTTGCGGTACGCGATGCCCTTTTCGTAGAACTTGAGGAAGAAGTACTGGTTCCAACGGTAGTAGTCGGGCTGACAGGTCGAAAGCTCGCGGTCCCAGTCGTAAGACGCGCCCATCAGGTTGAACTGGCGCCGCATGTTGTCCATGTTGGCGATCGTCCACTCCCGCGGGTCTGCGCCTCTCGATATGGCGGCGTTCTCGGCGGGCAGACCGAAGGAGTCGAAGCCCTGTGGATGCATCACGTTGTAGCCCCGCATGCGCATGAAACGGGCGTGGGCGTCGGCGGGCGTGTAGGCGAACCAGTGGCCGATGTGCACGTCGCCTGACGGGTACGGGAACATCGTCAGTGCGTACCAGTTCTCTTTACCCGGGACCGAGTCCTCCGCCTTGTAGAGCTGATCGGCCTCCCAGCGGCGCTGCCACTTCGCCTCGATCTCGGCAGGCGAGTACCTGTCTACGGTGCGGGGTGCTGGTCTGGAAGCCGTGTTGGTCAACTCAATTCTCCGGGCTCGCGGCCTGTGCCGGTCGTGGCAGCTTGCCAGTTGCCACAAGTTTACGCAGGTAGCGCATCGGCGAGCGATTCTGACCTGGGACGCCATACCGGCACTCTAGGACGAATTTCGTCTGCCGCGAATGCCGAATTCTAGCAATGGGGTTACAAGTTCGAGTGAGTTCCGGTCAGGACAGCACTTTCAACTCGTCTTCGATGCTGAGCCACCGGCTGCCTGAGATCGCTTCGAGGGTGATGGCGAACTGCGGCTTCTCGGGTGTGAACTCACCGACCAGCTTGCCCATGACATCGTGGTCCCTCTGGCCGGTGACCGGGTTGGCATGAGTGACGAGACAGCGGTTGACGGCTTTGATCACCTTGAACTCGGTGTCGCCGATAGCAATGCGTCGGCCGATCCATGACATCTCTTCGAAGGCATCGTCCAGGCCGTTGACGACGATGTTCGAGCGGAAACGCCGTCCGTCGAACTCTACATCGCCAAGCGCCGCCGCCAGAGCCTTCAGGCTCTCCTCGCTGTGCAGCGTCACCAGCCCGGCTGCGGTGTCGTGGAACAGCGGCTGCTTGCCGTCGCCGACCAGGTTGACCGGATAGCGCTCGGGACGCGGCGAAAGAGGGTTGTCGGGCAGATCCAGGACGAAGTCGGTGAAGTTCCGCTCTATCTGAGCCCTCGATTCAGGGTCGTTGACGGGTCCGTCAGCGACCAGCACGTCCCGGCTGTGCATCTTCAAGTTGAGACTGTCGTGATCGAGCTCGACCGCCAGTGTCGCCAGCCGGGGTGTGTTCACAAGGCCGACGAAGTTCTGCTTAGTCTGCCAGGACCAGTCGGATGGATCACCGGCGTTCCTGAACCGAAACCCGAGAACGCGGTCGCCCTCGACCCGTCCGTCGTCCGTCAGTTCGATCGACTCCATCTTTTGCGGAGTCATCGATTTCACCGGGTGCCGGTAGAGGGCTGAGACGGAGATCAATTGCGCTCTCTTTCGCGGGATGGCATGGGCTGTCGGGCGCGAAGTATCGCTGCGCGAACTTGCCGAACGGCCATCTTGCCTGCTCCCGTACGCCGTACTTTTACACGTTTCATTGTGTGTAGGCCGGTTTGGGGGACAGCACCGGCCATCTGTTCTTGACACATTTTTCAGGTCGTACGTAGTATCGGACTACAGATCGGGGACTTAACATCCCCGTGCTGACAAGTTAACAATTGCGGCCAGGTAGGAGCGTCCACCATGGACATCGTCCTAACGGCCGTCTTAACCGCCCTTGTGACTGGGGTGCTGGCTGCTGCAGGTGGTTTCTACCTGCGCAACAAGCTGGCGTCGAACTCGATCAGGGCTTCGGAGAATGCGGCGGAGCAACAGATCCGCAGGGCCGAAGCCAGAAGCAAAGAGATCCTTCTCGAAGCGAAGGAACAGTCTCTTCAGATACGGACCGATACTGAAGAGGAGTTGAGGAGAGAGCGCCAGGAGCTGCAGCGGACGGAGAGCCGTCTGGAGGCCCGTGAGGAAAACCTCGAAAACCGGGCCGGGCTGCTGGAACAGAGAGATGCGGAGCTTCGCCAACAGCGTGATGCGGTCGAAGAGGAGCAGCGTGAACTCGCTGCCGTCCGGCTGCAGGAACAGGAAAGGCTTGAGCAGATCTCAGGCCTTGCAATGGCAGACGCCCGCCAGTTACTCCTCGATCGCGCTGAGGAAGAGGTCGAGTTTGAGCTAGCCCGTCGCTATCGCGACTCGGAACTCCGGGCAAGAGAGGAAGCAGACGGCAAGGCGAGGGAAGTCCTCGCATCGACCATTCAGAGGTTGGCCTCCGAGGTTGTCTCGGAAGTCACCGTGAGCAGCGTGCAGCTGCCAAGTGACGACATGAAGGGCCGGCTGATCGGCCGAGAAGGCCGGAACATTCGCGCCATTGAGGCTGCGACCGGCGTTGACCTGATTGTCGACGACGTGCCGGAGACGGTCACGCTTTCCTGTTTCGATCCGATCAGGCGCGAAGTCGCGCGCGTCGCGCTGGAGCGCCTGATACAGGACGGCAGGATTCACCCTGCTCGAATCGAGGAGTCCGTTGAGAAGGCTCAGCGCGAGGTCGATGAGACTGTGCGCAAGGCCGGCCAGCAGGCTCTGTTCGACGCCAACGTCAAGGGACTTCACCCCGAGTTGGTGAAGCTCATGGGTCGGCTAAAGTACCGCTACTCGTACGGCGAGAACGTGCTGATGCACTCGGTCGAGGTTGGCATCGTCGCGGGGATGATCGGCGCGCAGGTCGGTGCAAACGCGCAGCACTGCCGAACGGCCGGCTTCCTGCACGACATCGGGAAAGCGCTGACACACGAAGTCGAGGGACCGCACGCGGAGATCGGCGCTGACATCGTCTCGAAGTACAACATGCCGGGACGAGTCGTGACGGCGATCCGCGAGCACCACGACCGTGAGATGACAACTATCGAGTCGTTCGTGGTGGCTGCGGCGGACGCGGTTAGCGCGGCCCGCCCGGGAGCGCGTCACGACACCGTAGAGAACTACATCCAGCGTCTCCAGGCTCTTGAAGACGTCGCGCGCGGATTCGACGGCGTCGAGCGCTGCTATGCGATCCAGGCAGGCCGCGAGATCCGGGTACTTGTAAGACCTGAAGAGATCGACGATGCCCGCGCCGCGGTGCTGGCTCGTGACATTGCGAAACGGGTCGAGGAGACGCTGGCCTATCCCGGCCAGATAAGGATTGTGGTTATTCGCGAGTCGCGATCCGTGGAGATAGCTTCGTAGTACAATTCGAATAGAACCTGAGATGGCGGAGCGATAGCTTGAGCAACAGGCGATATCGCTCCGCCGTTTCGCGTAACCCGGCGCTTCAAAGTTCGCGGCGAACGAGCGACAGACGGGCTCAATCCAGTTACAAAGGCTGACATGCGGATACTGATGGTCGGTGACGTTGTCGGGTCAGGCGGTCGACGGACCGTGAAGAAGATTCTGCCTCGGTTGCGTCACGAACTGGGGATCGACTTCGTCGTACTGCAGGGTGAAAACCTTGCCGGCGGCTTCGGTCTTACACTTGAGACGGTTTACGAAATGATCGAGGCCGGCGCGGACGTCATCACCACCGGCAATCACGTCTGGGACAAGAAAGATGCTGTCCGGAAACTGGACGATCCGACGTTTCCGGTGCTGCGGCCTCTCAACTATCCCGCTGCGAATCCCGGTCGCGGCGCCAGCGCTGACCGTGCTGCGGCCGTGGTCAACCTGATCGGCCGAGTGTGGGTCGGCGAGTTCGACTCTCCGTTCTCTGCAATCGACGATCTGCTGGCCGGTGGCTGGGCGAAGGACAGGCCGATCTTAGTAGACATGCATGCCGAGGCATCGTCTGAGAAGATCGCAATGGGATGGCACCTGGATGGCCGAGTCGCTGCGCTGGTCGGCACGCACACGCATGTCGCTACCGCCGATTGCCGGATTTTGCCTGGTGGCACAGCGTATGTGACGGACCTCGGGATGGTCGGGGGGACCGAATCGGTGATCGGCATGCACGTCGAAGAGGCGCTCGACCGGTTTCTGACCGGAGTCGGCAGGCGCTTTCGGCCGGTCGAGAGCGGGCCGATGAGGTTCAATTCTGTATTGATCGAGATCGACGACTCCACGAGACGCGCCGTTTCCATAGAGCGAGTAGACAGGGAGCTTGAGCTTTGACGGGTGAGGACAGCGCTTCGAGATATGAGCCGAGCGCAGTGCCGTGGCGGCCAGACTGGCCTGTCGAGGTTGACCTGCACCTTCACACCACCGCCTCAGACGGGAGCCTGTCGCCAACAGAGTTGATCAATCTGATCCTGGAGACGGACCTAAAGACGGTCGCCATAACGGACCACGACTCGACCGAGGGCATCGATGAAGCGATGGCCGCTGCGGCCGGTTCTGAGCTGACTGTGATCCCCGGTATCGAGTTCGGCTCAGAGGTGGGCGACTCTGAGGTTCACCTGATCGGTATCTTCATAGACCACAGGTCCCCGGCGCTGCAGGCGGCGCTCGAAAAGTTCCGGCAGCAGCGAATAGACGCCGCCCAGCAGATGGTCGGCAAGCTGAACCAGCTCGGGATGGACATCACATGGGAGCGGGTCAGCGAGCTTGCTGCGGGATCGGTAGGGCGGCCGCACATCGCGCGGGCGCTGCTGGAGAAGGGGTTCGTCTCAAGTATTCGCGAGGCGTTCGACCGCTTCATAGGAAACGATGGCCCGGCACGAATCCCGCGGCCGAAGTTCACGCCGGTCGAGGCGCTGGAGATAGTTCATGCGTCGGGCGGCGTCGGGATAGTCGCTCACCCCAGAACCGTGAACCGCCTCGAAGAGGTGCTGCCGCCGCTGGCGGAGGCGGGGCTCGCAGGCATCGAGGTGTTCGCCGAAAAGTACGGCGCCGAGCACCAGCAGAGGTTCATGGACCTCGCTGACAAGTATGACCTGATCCCCGGCGGAGGCACCGACTACCACGCCTTCGGGTCGGAGAACGAGGTGAAGCCTGGCATGAGCGGGCCTCCTCCCGAAACGGCCCGGCTGTTCTTCGAAGCTGCGAAGCGCAGGCATAGCGGCAAGCCCGGGTTCGTGCCCGACCGTCCGCTGTAGCGAGCGTCAATGGACACCCTGGCGACGGTCCTGCTGCTTCTCGGAGCCTACCTGTTTGGCGCTATTCCGACTTCCTACTGGCTGGCGCGATTTGTTCGCGGCATCGACATTCGCCGGTACGGAAGCGGCAACGTCGGCATCTCCAACTTCGCACGGCACGTCGGAAAGAGGTGGGCCATTGCGGTCATCATCTTCGACGTCGCCATCAAAGGCCCTCTTCCGGTTGTCCTGGCATCCAGCAAGGTGCTGGACCTCGGGCTGACGGTCGAGGTGCTGGCCGGCCTCGCGGTGATCGTCGGCCACAACTGGTCGGTTTTCATTCGGTTCTCAGGCGGACGCGGCATGGGAACGGTACTCGGCGTGATCGGCTCGTTGAGTTTCCTGCTCGTGTGGATGTACCTGCTTACGTCGTTCACGATCTGGATGGCGACGTGGGCCGCAAGCGGACGTCGCGACAGCTCTGTCAGCTGGATCATTTCCGCCGCGTTGCTGCCCGCATACGCGGTGCTGATCGACCTGCCAGCCGAGATCGCCTACTACGCCCTGATCTTCCTCGGGATCACGATGCTCAAGCGAGCCACTGCAAACGATCCCTCGTACTGGAAGACAGTTGACGGCTTCGTGCCTGCCGCGAAGCTGCTGCTAACGAGGATCCTGTTCGACAGGGACACGATCTCGAAGGAACGCTGGGTAGGGCGGCGGCCGGAGGCCGAAGCGCAGGCAGGTCCGGGTGACGCGCCGCAATCTGCGAAGCCTGAATAGGCACGGGCTTGATTCGGCAGCGCAGGCCGTTCTTTAGCTAGACTCACTCACATGCGACAGTCGCAGCAGCCAGAAATCAGTGATCTAACGTACTGTGTACGGCATCCGGACACGGAGTCGAACCTGCGGTGCGGCCGGTGCGGAGACCTGATCTGTCCGCGTTGTATGGTCACGTCGCCGGTGGGAGCTCGCTGTCCTTCCTGCGCTCGCCTTGGAAGACCGGCGATCCTCGACACGTCGTCTTCAGAGATGGGCAGGGCGATCGGGTTAGGAGCGGCGGCAGCGGTCGGCGGCGCGTTGGCCCTGGCGGTCGTGGTGTGGGTGCTGGTCAGGGTTCCGGCGATCTCGTCCACAATCGGTATCTACATCGCCGCCGCGGGCATAGTAGGGATCGGCTACGCGGTCGGTGAAGCGGTGAGGTACGGATCGGGCCAGAAGCTGGACCGGCGGCTGAGATATGTTGCCGCGGGCGGAGTGTTCCTGGGATGGCTGGCGACCGCGATCCTCCTTCCCAGCTTCAACGTCTCAGCAGGGTTCCTTGGTAACCCGGTCGCGATCGTCGGCCTGGTGATCGCGTTCTACGTCGCATCCAGCCGTGTCCGAGTCTGAACGATCCCTGCGACCCGGCCGCTAGACCTGCGTCGGAATGATCTCGTCGCTGCCTGACTCGCGGAACTTCAAGGCCTCATCGACGATGTCCTGCACAGACATCTGCGGGTCGTAGCCGAAGTCGTCTTTCGCCGCGCTCAGGTCGTACTCGTAGAAAGTCGGGTTCGCCGGCAGGTTCACTCTTGTGACCGGCGCGCCGGTCCTCTCGGCGATGTACGGGACGATCACGTCCCATGTGAAAGGCTCCTTCGAGGCGATCTGGTAGACCTTGCCGAAGGTGTTCGGGTTCGTGACCGCACAGTCATAGGCGTGGACGATCTCCCGGACCTCGATCATCTGCTTCTTCCACGGCCGGCCGTTGCGGTCGCAGGCAATCGCAAGGTGAGGCTCGCCTTTATACGCCTGCTGCATCGCTTCGTAGGCGGCGCGGCCCTCGGCATCAGTCCTGCCTTCGAACTGGTCTATGAACGTCTTGAGGTGGAACTGGCCGAAGTCGAGGACCTCACCGGCGCCCCAGACGTTCGAGAAGCGGATGACCGTCGCTGGAAGGTTTTCGTGCCGCACGTAGCGGTCGACGAGGTGTTCGTCGAGGACCTTGGTGTAGCCGTACCAGTCGGTGGTTGAGAGGGGCAGCGAGCTCTCGGTGATCGGCTCGGCGATCCCTTCTGCTGGATACTTGAACATCGTGGCATCGGTGCTGGTGACGATCACGTGCTTCAGCGAATCTCCGAGCCCGAGCGCCGCTTCGAGGATGTTGAACGTGCCCTTCACATTGGTGTCGAAGTACTGCTCGGGCGTGAACGGCCCGCCGGCCTGGAACGCTGCGCCGAGGTGAAGAATCACCTCCTGGCCATCGGCGGCGGCCTTGACGTCGGCGCTGGACGAGAGGTCTCCTTCGACGATCTCGGCGCCGATCTGCTTGAGCTTGTCGGACTGCCGGTCGCCGGGCCAGACGAAGCCTCTGACTTTGTGGCCCTGCTGCAGAAAGTGACGTGCGACGTTAGCGCCGACGCGGCCGGTGATTCCAGTTACCAGGATGTTCAATGGCAAAGTGCTATTACCTCACTATCGATTCGTGCTGCTTGTAAACTCGACTGTACAGTTGCTGGTCGATCTCTACGCCAAGCCCGGGTGAGTCTGGAACCCTATAACAGCCGTTCTCGAACTCGTATCCCTGCATCCTGTACAGGTCGAAGCTCAGCGTCGAATCCTCGGCGATCACGAACCGCTCTGTCACCGCGCCGAACTGAATGTCGCCGCGCAGACCGATGGCCGCCGCGTTGTAGTTGTGCGGACAGATCATGGTGTCGAAGCCGGACTCCTCGATGTCAGCGGCCAGGCGGTGAAACGGCCAGAAACCCATATCCAGCATGTCGGGCTGAATGCCATCGAGAAGCTTCTCCTCCATGAGCTGCCAGTAGATCGTGTTGCGGCCGCGGTGCCCCTCGCCGTCGACGATCATAGTGTCGGGAGACCACCTGTCACGCCACTCTCGCAGCTTCCGGTAGTCGCCGACGTTCTCGGTGACCATCTCCTCCATCCAGAACATGCTTGCGCCGGCCGTTTCGCGAACGAACGTCTCCAGCAGGTCGAGCTTCCCGTCGTAGCCGTTGTTGGCGTCGACGAGGATCTTGATGTCCGGCCCGACGGCATCTCGCACCGAGTTGACGACCTCGATGTCACGGGCGACGCCGGCTTGCGGCTCGAACCAGCGGCCCGGCCTGCCGAGCTTCAGCTTCAGCGCTCGCCAGTCTTTCTCGACCGCCTGCGCCGCCTCCCGGCTGACCGCTTCCGCGCCAGGCTCCGGATGAACCAGGTCCTGGAAGTAGAGGCTTGAGTCGTATGCCTCCACGCAGTCACGGACCCTGTCGCCGAGCAGGGCGTAAGAGGGCACATCGAGCGCACGCCCCATCAGGTCGAACAGCGCGAAGTCGATGTAGCCGTTTTCGCGGAGCAGGTCTTCCCAGCGAGCGTTGACGCCAACGACTCGCCCGCCGTTCACCCTGTAGAACTCGAAGATATCGCGGCCGATCAGCTGGCCCAGCAGGCCGTGCAGCTGCGTTAGCGAGCCGCGGTTTATCGCCGGCCGCGCGTTTGTCACGCCGGTCAGGCCGCTATCGGTGGTTATCTGCACCAGCCACTCGCGCTGGTTGTGGCCGTAGTTCTCGCTCTTCGAGTTCCGCCCGACGACGCGGCCTTCGCCGGGCGCGCCGAAGTAGGTCTCGACAGGTGTGACGGTGATCTGAGTGATCGTGTGCTTTTCTGGCATCTGGCTCTTTCAGGCGCATATGTATGTACAGGCCAACGAGAATAGTCGAGGTCTACGACACCTTCCATTCGTGCGCTGAATACTTTGACTGGAACAGCTCTTCGTCGATCTCGATGCCCAGTCCCGGCTTCTCTTCCACTGCATACGCACCGTCTCTGAACTCCGGGAACGACCCATATATATGTGGGATGTTCCGCTCATCCTCCAGCGAAACAAAGGATTCGGTTGCGGCGCCGAACGCGAAGTCGACGAAGGTGCCGTACGTGCCATTGCCGAAGTTGTGCGGGATGGAGCGGACGCCGGTCCCGGACAGCGCTCGGTCTATCTGCATCCACTTCAGCAGACCGGCGCTGACGATGTCCGGCTGGTAGCCGTCGATCAGGCCCTCATCAATGAGGTCCTGGAACGTATCGCTGATCGGGTTCGGGTCGACCTCACCACAGACCAGCAGCGCCTTCGAGCCGTGTTTGGCCTGCATCTCACGCATCGCCCGATAGCCGTCGACATCGTGGGTGATCATCTCTTCGAGCCAGAAGATATTCGCAGGCTCGGTCTCACGGATGAAGTCTTCGAGCAGGTCCATGTGCCCGTCGTAACCGAAGTTGGCGTCTACATATATATGGAAGTCCGGGCCAACCGCTTCCCGGACGCCAAGCACCACCTCGACGTCACGACGCATGCCGGCCTCAGGCAGCATCCAGCGGCCGCCGCGGCCGGTCTTGATCTTGAGCGCCCGGTAGCCCGCCTCACGCGCCTCCGCCGCCTCCTCAGCCACCCGCTTCGCTCCCTTTTCCGGGACGAGAAAGTCCTGGAAGTAGAGCGTGGTGTCGTAGGCAGGAACCGAGTCCCGGACCTTGCCGCCAAGAAGCTGGATGGCGGAGACCGAGTGCGCTTTGCCGTAGAGATCGAAGGCGAGTGTCGTGAGCCAGCCGTGGTCTCGGAACAGCCGCTTCGTCGCGCTGCCGGGTCCGGTGACGACACCGTTCTCAACCCGCAGCATTGAGTCGATCTCCATGCCGATCAGCTCGTCTTTCACCAGGCGCAGCAGGTCTTCGACGCGGCCGCGTCCCATGAAGCGGTTGGCGATCACGACCCCTTCTACGCCCGCGTCGGTGCGGGCCCGCAGCACCCATTCGAGTCGCTGCATGCCGATGTTGTCGATATACGCGTTCTTGCCGAGCTCTTTCCGATAGTGGGAAGGGACTGGCGTGACCGAAACTTCGGTGATCTTCATTCCTGGAGTCTTTCGCAGCTATTAGCCTGTGCGACGGGCAACCGCAAGATCATTCCTCGCCCCTGCGTAGCATTCGCCCGGCCCTGGCGTGGGTATGTTCGCCGTTCCGCACGATGAACTGGCCGTTCACGATCACGTGCGGCATGCCGTCGGGACCGTTCCTCGGATCCTCGAAAGTCGCCCTGTCGATCACCGTTTCAGGATCGAACAGCACGATGTCTGCGAACGCTCCGGGCCGGATCTCCCCTCGGTCCTTCAGTGAGAACTTTTTCGCAGGGAAGCCGGACATGCGCCAGATCGCATCTGCAAGCGACAGGATGCCCTCTTCGCGCACATACTTGCCGAGGATTCGAGGGTATGTGCCCCACGCACGCGGGTGCGGCTTCGAGCCGCGGTCGAGACCGTCGGTGCCGATCATGGTGGAAGGATGCGCCATCACCATGCGCACATCGCCCTCGTCCATGCCGAAGGCCGCAACCAGCACCTCGTTACCGTGGTCGGACAGGATGCGCTTTGCAGTGTCCTCTCCGGGCAGGTCCCACTCCTCGACAAAGCTCTGGAGCGTGCGCCCTTCAAGCTCAGGCGAGC
The DNA here is from genome assembly GCA_028278465.1 of Dehalococcoidia bacterium. GTDB lineage: Bacteria > Chloroflexota > Dehalococcoidia > Lucifugimonadales > Lucifugimonadaceae > JAJCYX01. The sequence goes on from JANQEF010000297.1 coordinate 11,810, forward strand.
CGGGCACCGAGCAGAGCAACACTTCGTCGGGAGATGAGCGACCCATTGCGCCGCCGGACCCGGAACCGAAGGTGCCGTTTTGCACCAGGGCGAAGAGCATTGTGGTCCGTGCGGTGTACGGATACTGGTCCGCCGTCACGTCCATGCCGCTCGCCTGCGCCGCCTCGATCATCTCCAGTGATCGCGTGACCTTGCCCCAGTTGTCTCTGCCGACCGCCTTGTGGTGCGAGATCTCGACTCCGCAGCCCGCGGAAGAGCCGATGCCGATGGTCTCCTGCACGGCGTTCAGCAGACCGTCGGCCTCGTCTCGCATGTGGGACACGTAGATGCCGGATCGTGCCGCGGCTTCCTCTGCGAGCGCCACGACCTCTGCGGTCTCCGAGTATCTGCCGGGCTCGTATACAAGTCCGGTCGACAGCCCGACCGCGCCTGCCTCCATGCCCTCGGCGACCATGCGCCGCATTGCCGCAAGCTCGTCGGGCGAAGGCGCGCGCTTTTCCACTCCACCCATCGCGGCGCGGCGCACGGTGTGGTGGCCGACGAGAGCCGCGACGTTCAGGGACGGCGGGTTTCGGTCGACTGCCTCGAAGTAACCGGCATATCCAGACCACGCCTCCGCCGAGGGGTCGATCTGCTGGATCGCCTTCATCTGCTCCTCTGCGGCATCCGACGGCGCGGCGCCGAACCCGCAGTTGCCAACGATGACCGTGGTGATGCCCTGTAAAGCGTTGTGGGTGACGTCTGGCTCGGTGAGGACCTGGAAGTCGTCGTGGCTGTGGACGTCGATGAAGCCGGGAGCAGCCGCAAGGCCGGATGCGTCGACGGTCTCCGCGGCCGCGTCCTGGACCTCGCCCACCGCAGAGACGCGGTCTCCATCGATAGCGATGTCGGCCGAGACGCCGGGTGAGCCGGCGCCGTCGAAGACAGTCGCGTTGCGGATTATCAGGTCGTGCATTGAGGCCGGGCTGAAAAGAGGGTTGGCGAGCGCGACCCGGAATCTAACACGGCACGACGGCACTTACACCATCAGGTTTGGGAAGGCTGAAGGTCTTGCAGGAAACCTGGCTGGAGCAGGCCGGACGCGGCTTACGATACGGTCCTACTCCGCACGCCCGAAGTCGTCCTCGACACGCACGATGTCGTCTTCGCCGAGGTAGTCGCCGGTTTGAAGCTCGATGATCTCGAGAGGATCGACCGACGAGATGTTCTCTATACGGTGCTCAACGGTCCGGGGCACGTCCATCGACTGGCCGCGGCCGAGCGTGTGCTCCTTGCCATCGACTAGCACCTTTGCCGTCCCGCGCGCCACGACCCAGTGCTCGTCCCGGTGCCTGTGCCACTGTAGGGACAGCCGCTTTTCAGGCTTTACCGTGAGCCGCTTTGCCTGGAAGCCGGGACCGGAGGTCAGCACCTCGTACGAGCCCCATGGGCGGTCTTCGCGCTTCATCGAAGCGCCACTTTCGAACTCGATCGGCTCTTTGCCTGTCATCGGCTGGTCCTCTAAACGGTTAAGTCGGCTCTTCAGGATTTTACTTTTGCGCGGCCAGCGATACGGCGATTTCGCTGACAGGAACCGGTGAGGTGAGTATTCTTGCGCCGCCGGGAACTTCGTTCGTGTCCGTACAGACATCATCAAGGCTGGAGCGCATTGCCTGAGCGACCGAACATCCTCTTCATCCTGACCGATCAGCAGCGGTTCGATTCACTCGCCTGCTACGGCAACGACTGGCTCGAAGTGCCGAACCTGAACGCCCTCGCCGACGAGAGCTTCGTCTTCGATGCCGCGTACGTGACGCAGCCCGTGTGCACGCCGGCACGAGCGTCGATCATGACCGGACTGTATCCACAGTCGACCGGCCTTCACCGCAACAACATCCCGCTGCCTGAAGACGTTCCGGTGATCGCCGAGATGGCGCCCGAGGAGTACTACTGCGCGCACTTCGGCAAGTGGCACCTGGGCAACGACACCATCAAGCAGCGAGGCTTCGACCACTGGGTGAGCGTCGAGGACTTCCACCGGCCGCGGTACACGAAGCGCGAGTACAGGAACGTGGAAGCCGACTATAACCAGCACCTGCGCGACCACGGGGTCGAGGTGCCGTCGTGGGAGGTCTCTTATGAAGGCTGGGTCGCAGGCGCCAACCTTCCTGAAGAAGTGACACAGGCCGGCTTCCTGGGCAAGTCTGCATCGGAGTTCATCCAAGACTACGCGGAGGGCGACCATGCCAGCCAGCCGCTGCTCATGTACCTGAACTTCTTCGAGCCGCATCCGCCTTACACCGGGCCGCTTAACGACCTCTATGACCCTGCCGAACTCCCCGTTGGCCCGGCCTTTCTGAAGCGACCTGACAGTGGCTCACTCGTGAACCGGCTCAGAGCAGACCACTACATGGGCGGAGGGCTGAACCCGCTCGGCGCGCAGGGCGGAGATATTCACGACACGACTACCGAAGAGGGCTGGCGCAAGCTCCGGGCGCAGTACTTCGCCAATGTCACGCTCGTGGACCGGCAGCTCGGCAAGGTGTTCGAGGCGCTGAAAGAGAGCGGCATGTGGGACAACACCGTGATCGTGTTCACCAGCGAGCACGGCGAGATGGCGGGCGACCACGGCATGCTTGAGAAGAGGTCTCTATACGAAGAGGCGTCGCGGGTACCGATGCTGATGCGCGTTCCCGGGATGAACAGTAGCCAGACTCGCGTCGAAGGCTCGTTCGGCCACGTCGACCTTGTTCCGACGCTGCTTGAGTTGATGGGCCAGGAAGCGCCCGATCACCTGCAGGGTCAGTCAAGAGTCCCTGTGCTGAAAGGCAAAGTAGATCTGCAGGACAACGAGGTTTTTGTGCAGTGGAACGGCATGGGCGACCGTAACCTTGGCTCGCCGGCGATCAACCGCATGGTTGCGGTGCCGTGGCGCAGCGTTGTGACCGGCGACCGATGGAAGCTGAACCTTTCGCCCGGTGATCAGTGTGAGCTTTACGACTTGAACAGCGACCCGGCGGAGTTGGAGAACCTGTTCGACCGTCCCGAGCACCGCGACAGGGTGCGCGAGATGGCGGCGCGTATCAGGATCTGGCAGCAGGAGACCGGCGATACCGTGAGCCTGCCCGCGGTCTGATCTCAGAGGCTGCCCCGCGCCACAAGGAACCCTCGGCTAGTCCTCGAACTCTGCGGCGATCCTTAATCCGTTCGCTGCCGAACAGTCGTCTACGTCGGCCTCAAACACCGGCGTGACGATGTCCGGGTGGAGCACCCGGCCCCTGAAGGTCTCGTCTTCGAACTCCTGAACTATGTGGACCGCATTGGGATAGGAGTCGTCGATTTCCAGGAACCATGTGAAGGGTTCGCCCTCGCGGTTTTCCGGGTAGCCCGGACCGAGCTGGACGCCGACACCATCTACGCACTGGATTGTCATGGGCCTTCCAGTGCCGCCGTGCCATGAGATCGAGCCGGTCAGGTACTCGTACCAGACCCGGAGCCGCTCCTCTTCAGTCATCGAAGTCCCAGTCAATCCCTCCGGGAACTCCCGCACTACGCCGATCCCGAGTAGTTCGGTTACGTCCGGGTGGACGAACTTGAGGGGAGTCCGTGCTTCGCAGGCCGGGTAGTCGCGCACTACAACCTTGATGACCAACGCAGTCTCTTCGTTCTTGACCCACATCGGCAGAGCGCCATCGACAGGAGGAAGCAGCGCATGTTCGCCCGCCGCGAAGGAGGCCGCGAACGCCGCCGAGTACCACGGTGAATCGGAGTCGCTCGAGATGTTCCAACTGAGTGGTTCGCCCGCGATCTGCGGAATCACCCGGTGAAGGTGGATCGTTCCCGTTCCCGTGGTGCAAAAACTGGTCGCAAATAGTGGGCCTTCCGGGTCCTCGTAGATCACCAGTGTGTCCGACAGGAATTCCCGCCAGAGCTTAGATACCTCCTGGTCCGGGAGCGGACTGGACGAGGGAAGAAGGCTTGACGGGAATGGGCGAACGCCTCCCGTCCCAGCAGGCACGAATTCGGGCTCGACAACCGGGATTTCCGGGTCTGGCTTGGCGGTTGGGGTCGGCTCGTTTCCACTTGAGCAACCTGTGATCAGCAGTATCGCGAGTGTGAAGAGTACGAATCTCATGAAACCCTGCTCGACTGTTCTTTCCTCACTGGTCGCGATCAACCTATCAACGGCTTCATGATCAGGGATCACAGATTCCTGTTAAATCGCCGATCAGACCGATGAGGTGTTCGTGTTACGTCAACATGAACTGCTGCCTGCGTTGAGCGCTATACCGTGTACGTGCTCAACCCCTTGACATATAGAACGGATGTTCTATTATTCGTAGCCCTTCTCCTGATCTCCTGCCGGGAAGTGCTACTTGGCTACGCAACCTCTGCCGCTACTGTCGGCGAATAGAGATCCCGAACTCTTTATCGGATCACACGGCTGGTCGAGCACTCAGCTCGACTGGATGTATCCGAAAGGGCTGCAGCCGTCTGGAAAGCTCCAGCTCTACTCCCAGATGTTCAGCGCGGTCGAGGTGGACCAGAGCTTCTATGACATCGAGTGCCTGGATGCTTACAAAAGCTGGCTGACGGCAGTACCGGATAGCTTCCGGTTTTCGTTGAAGACGCCTCGGTCCATCACGCACGAAGACCGGCTTCGACACCCGGAGCCGTTTCTGAAGCCGTTCCTTGATGCTGCCCGAAGGTTCGGCGACGCGCTCGGGCCGATACTTGTCCAGCTTCCGCCCTGGTTCGGTATCAAGCAGGCAGCCAGCCTTCAGCTCTTTCTCGACAGACTTCCGCTGGATGAGATGCGGTTCGCTGTAGAGGTCCGGGACTGGCAGCTGTGGTCGGACCTCTTTCCATTTCTCCTGGAGCAGTATCCGTTCATCCCGGTGACCACGAACCTTGTCTCATCGCCCTCCGATATTCGAATGAGCAACGGGACCGCTTATATCCGCTGGCTGGGTCCGAGGAGAGGCTTCGAGGGGCCGCAAAAGACGCCCGAAAGGTTCTACGAAGAGTCTTTCGAGTGGTCGCAGGCCATCAGTTCGCTGCTCGAAACCGGTGACCTGCAGAGCGTCTACGTCTTTGTGGACCATGAGTACTTTGGGCCGGGAGTTATAGGTGCTGCGAGGTTGAGGAGGCTGCTGGGTGATCCTGTCCACTTTCCGGGGACGCTTTTCTAACTGTGACATCTTCAGACCAGAAGCAGCGCCAGGTCGCCTGCATCCGCATTCCCAACTTCTGCTGGCAGGTTGAGGTTGGCAGAAGCACGTCTCTGGACAGAGACCGGTCGGCGCTCGTGACCTGTCCCGCGCTGGACCTGCCAGAGACGGGTTTCGGCAACGACGCGCGCTCAGACAGGGAGTCGAGCCTGTCAGAAGCTGTGGTGCTCGACTTTTCGTCCAACATCACGGACGTGACGGTTGGGATGCCGCTGGGAGTCGCCTTCTCGCGTCACAGCGACGCGCTTCTCATCCACGGCGATGTGCCTCTATACACCTCTGCGTTCGAAAGCCTGCTGGTCGAGTTCGAGCGCTTGATCCCGGCGGTCGAGGAGGCCGGGCCAGGCATCGCATACATCGATTTCGGCGGGCTCGACCGGCTGTATGGAACGCCCGGCCAGGTCATTCGACGCCTTGCCGAGGCTGCAGACAGCTTTGACCTGCGCATAGGCATAGGTGAGAACAGGTGGCAGGCGTACCTCGCATCCCTCGTCAGCAGTCCGCACAGCGCCAGCAAGATCAACGGCGACCCTGCCAGGTTCGTTGGCAACTTTTCTGTCGATATTCTCCCTGTGCCGTACAGGATCATCGAGAGGCTGCGCGGGTTTGGTCTTCGCACGCTAGCTGACCTCGCAGCGCTTCCGCAGGGTCCTGTCGAGGCGCAGTTCGGGCTGGTTGGACGTGCGATCTGGAAGCTTGCGAGCGGCATAGACGAGCGGCCGCTGATCCCCCGGAAGATCAGCGAGTCGGTGTCCGAGTACCTGGCGTTTCCTGATCCCACCGTCAGCATGTCGACGATCGTCTCCGCCATCGAAAGTTTGCTTGGCAAGGCGTTCTCGAAGCCCGGAATGATGCGGCGTTACGCACGCAGAGCACGCCTGCAGGCGCAGGTCTTCCGCAAGCCGCCGTGGCTGCTGGACGTTGCGTTCAGAGAGCCGGTCGGGTCGAAGAACCACGCCATGTTCGGCATCAAGTCGAAGCTCGACGATGTCGATTTTCCGGGGCCGCTCGAAGACCTGCGACTTTCGCTGACAGACCTGAGCTCAGAGCCGTGGCGACAGGAATCGATGCAGAAGGATGTCCAGCGAGAAGACAACCTGCAGCAGGCGGTGGCTCAGCTGGCGGCCAGGTTGAGACTTGCGCCGCCGATCTACCAGGTAAAGGCGCTGGAGCCGTGGTCACGGATACCTGAGCGCCGACACGCGCTGGTGCAGCTGAGCCATTGAGAGAGCGGTCATGGTCACTCTGCGCGCTATTCAGCAGCTAAACGCTCCACAGCCTGTCCAGGTGAGGGTCGACTCAGGCGGAATGCCCGCGCAGGTGCGCGTGTCTCCACCCGCGCTTGGGGACGCAGACCGGCGAACTCGAAGAAGAGGCCGCAGGGCAGACCGGATCCAGGCGATACGCAGCGATGGTCAGTGGATGGTTGTCGTTTCGATCGAAGACTTCTGGAAGATCAACGATGAGTGGTGGCGCGGGGAGGAACAGGAGATCGAAAGGGTCTACTTCGATCTTGTCCTGAAGAGCAACCAGCGCCTCACCGTTTTCCACGACCTTGTCAGGGACGAATGGTTCAGGCAGGCGGAATGAAGGACCCATTCGACAGGCTGCCGCGCTCGAATGAGGTGAACGGTTCACCCGGTGGAGATAAGACGCCTCGCGTCAAGCGCAAGATCGAGGACAGTCGGGACGGCTACAAGCGGCCGAACTGGGAGAGCAAGGTCTACGACGGCTGGATAAGCGGTGGCCGAAGCCTTGTCCGCTATTCAGATGTGGCGGCTGAGGACTTTCCAGAGCGCACAACCCCGCCTGAAACGCCGTACGCAGAGCTTCACTGCCACACGAACTACTCCTTCAAGGAGGGGTCGTCTGAGGCGTGGGACCTGCTGGTGCGTGCGAAGAAGCTCGGCATTCACGCGCTGGCGGTCACCGATCACGACAACCTGTGCGGCGCCATGGAGTTCTCCCAGATAGCGCGAGAGCTCGGGATCAAGGCGATCATCGGCGTTGAGGTCACGCTCTCAAGCCAGTCGGCAAGCGGACTCGGTGGCCACCACCTCACCCTTCTCGCCGAGACTGCAACCGGCTACAGCAACATCTGCAAGCTGGTGACCCGCGCTCACATGGACCCGGAAGAGCGCAATGAGCCCGCGCTGGATCCGGCGTACTTTGCTCAGCACTCGGAAGGGATCATCTGCCTTTCAGGGTGCCGACGGGGCGAGATATCGGAACTGCTGCTGGCCGGTGAGTACAGCACAGCGAAGAGCGTCGCCGAGCAGTACGTCGACTGGTTCGGCGAGGCCAACTTCTTTCTTGAGTTGCAGCAGAACCTCGTCCGCGGCGACACGGACCGCAACCAGCAGATGGCACGCCTTGCCCGGGAGCTCGGTGTCGGCATCGTCGCCACGAACAATGCTCACTACCACACACGAGGCCGGCACAGGCTAAACGACGCGCTCGTCGCTATTCAGCACAACAGGTCGCTGGAGGAGACGCACCGCGAGCGCAGGCCGAACGACCAGTTCCACCTGAAGTCACCTGAGGAGATGGTCAGCCTGCACCGGGAACATCCCGAAGCGATAGCCAACACCGTCGCCATCGCCGAGCGCTGCAGCTTCGACCTTGCCGATGACATCAAGAAGATCTACAGGTTCCCGGACTACGACGCTCCCGAAGGTCACACATCCGTCTCGTGGCTGCGCGAGATCTGCGAGCGGGCTGCAAAGCACAAGTATGCGAAGGCGAACGAAGGGACGTGGAAGAGGTTGCGTGAGCGTCTGGACAGGGAGTTCAGGCTCATCGAGAAGTACAACCTGTCCGGCTTCCTCCTCCAGTACCACGACATCATCAAGATCGCCCACCAGGTCCAGATAGACCTTGGAATCGTCTCTCCGGATACGAAGATCGAGGACCATCCGCCGGGAAGAGGGCGCGGCTCGTCGGTTGCGCTGGTCGTCGGATACCTGATCGGTCTTTCGCACATCGACCCGCTTCAGTTCGACCTGAGGCTGGACCGGTTTCTGCCGGACACCGCGAGGCCCGAAGACCTGCCGGCGCTGGATATCGACCTCGACTTCCCGCGGGAGATTCGCGAAGAGCTGATCCTGCGAGTCCACCGGCGCAAAGGCCCGAAATTCGCGGCACTGACGGGAATGATCGCCACGTACAAGGTCAGGGGCGCCATCCGCGACCTGGGCAAGGCGCTGAATCTTCCCGAAGAGGACCTTGGCACGCTCATCAAGAAGATGGACGGCCACGCCGGCATTCGCGACATAGCGACCGAGATGGCACAGCTGTCGGACTATCGGCACCGCCTCGACGCGCCGGTCTGGCAGAACCTGATCGAGCTCTCACTCGAGCTAAGGAACTTTCCGAAGTACCTGGCGCAGCATCCGGGTGGCATGGTCCTGAGCGCGGTGCCGCTGGACGAAGTGGCGCCGATGCAGAACAGCGCGATAGAAGGCCGCTACATCATCCAGTGGGAGAAGAACAGTTCGGAAGACGCCGGGCTTGTGAAGATCGACTTCCTCGCGCTAGGCGCCCTGTCGCAGATGGTCGAAGCGCTGCAGCTGATCCGGCAGAACCATGAGAAGGCGGTGGACCTCTCACGCATCGACTTCAACGACCAGGAGGTCTATGGAAGGATCCATGCTGCAGACACTATCGGCATCTTCCAGATCGAATCGGCGGCGCAGATGCAGACGGTGGTCAGGCTGAAGCCGAAGAACCTGGAGGAGATGGCGTGGGAGGTCGGCGCTGTCAGGCCGGGCGTCGGCGTGAATGACGGCGTTTCGATGCTGATCCGCCGACACCTGAAGCAGGAGCCCGTGACATATGACCATCCCCTGGAGCAGGAAGCTCTGGAGCGCACGCTCGGCGTTCCGCTCTTCCAGGACCAGTTGTCTGAGCTGGCGGTCCACGTCGCAGGCATGACGCCGCTGGAAGGCGACCAGATGCGGCGCGCCTTCTCGCACCGGAATAGCACACGGCTCGTTGCGAAGTGGAAAGACGACTTCATCCAGCGCGCTATAGCCAGAGATGTGCCGCCCAAGACGGCGGAGAAGATCTTCGGAAAATTCCACGGCCTCTACCAGTTTCCTGAAGCGCACGCGTACGCCTTCGGGATCACCGCCTACCAGATGTCATGGCTCAAGCATCACTACCCGCTGGAGTTCTTCGTCGCCATCTTCAACAACCAGCCGATGGGCTTCTACAACCTGGAGACGCTGAAGGAAGACGCGAAGCGGCACGGAGTGAAGGTGCTGCCTCCGGATGTGAACCTGAGCAAAGAGTGGGCGTCGATAGAGACGGGCGCAATGCGGATGGGCCTGCGCCATGTTCACGGGATGACTCGATCGAACGCGGAGGTTGTACTGGCGACGCGCGAGAGGTTCGGTGAGTTCGAGTCGCTGGCCGATTTCATGCGGCGAACCGGCGTTCAGGAGAAGGTGCTCGACAACCTGACCGCGTCCGGCGCCTTCGACCGCTTTGCGACCGGTGATCACGCTTCAACCGCGAAGCTGGAGGTCAGCATGAAAGGTGATGGCGCAGGGACACATGGCCTGGAGCCTCATGAAAACCCGTGGAAGTACTTTGACCAGGAGATCTTGAACCCGCAGGTGTTCACCGAGCCCGATGAGCTGCCTGATCGACGGTCCATCGCCTGGGAGGCGAGCCTGCGTTACAGGCCGGTCGATGAGCAGCATGCTCTCCAGTTCTCGGAGGAGCAGAACATGGTGGCTCTGCCACGCGAGACGAAGTGGGGGCAGATGATGGGAGAGTACGCTTCGATGGGCGTTCATCCCGAAAGCCACATCATGGCCCGGCTCAGGCCTTCACTGCCGCCCAGTGTCGCTCGCAGTGACGAGGTGCATGGCTTCGAGGAGGGTGAGGAGATCACCGTCGCCGGGCTGGTCATTCGCCGTCAGCGTCCGTCTGGCAAGGCGACCTTCATCACTCTTGAGGATGAGTTCGGGCACAACCCGCTGGTGATCTGGCCGGATGTCTACAAGAGGGTGCGCCTGAATACGGTTTCACAGCTGCTGATGGCAACAGGAACCGTTTCGAAGCGCGAGGGAACGCTGAACATCGTGGTCGAGGACATCATGCCGATAGGCGCCGAGACGCCGGTGCTGCAGACGAAGGACTGGGGCTAGGGGCGGGGATGGTATATGGCCGGACTGCAAGGCGACGCCAGGACACCGCATTCCTGTGACGCCGTCGGGGAAGGCAGATTGGAGCGGCGAATGGGATTCGAACCCACGACCCTCTGCTTGGGAAGCAGATGCTCTGCCAGCTGAGCTACCGCCGCTCGTTTTCAGTTCGGATGCACCTGGCAGTAGATATGCGGGATGCGCTTAGCGCTGTCGCGCCTCACACTCAGCCAGGTTCAGCCATTCCTGTTCTGGAATTCTAGCGCGACGCCGCAGCGCCGTGCCACTCCAGGGACTCGGCCAGCCTTCTGATACGCCGCCGACACGTGTGCTCACGCATTCCTCATCAGCATCGCGGTCTACCGGTCCACCAGGGTGTTCCAATGTGCCTCAGTTCACGCGCGCGCCTGCTCAACACGATACCGCGAGGTCCGCAGCACCATGGAGTCCATTTCACGCCGGAAGTTCCTCAAGCTCTCATCCGCATCTTTCTTCGCGACCGTTGCGGTGGCCACCCTCCCCGGCGTCACCCGCGGCGACATCACTCCCGCAGGGTCAGAGCAGCTCCAGGGCGTCGAATGGAACAAGGCTCCGTGCCGGTTCTGTGGCACCGGCTGCTCAGCCCTCATCGGCACCCGTGACGGCAAGATCGTCTCCGTCAAAGGTGACCCCGAAGGGCCGGTCAACAGGGGCCTGCTTTGCGTCAAGGGCTACGGCCTGCTGAAGATCCAGAACGGTAAGGATCGGCTGACCGACCCGATGATCCGGGTGTCGCCCAAGGACGCGCCGGGAGAGCCGCAGTTCCGCAAGGCGACCTGGGACGAGGCGCTTGACCTGATCGCCGACAAGATGGAGGCGGCCCGGGCGGAGTTCGGCCCGAGTTCCATCTCGATGTTCGGGTCCGGCCAGTGGACCATCTGGGAAGGCTACGCCGCTTCGAAGCTCTACAAGGGCGGAATCGGCTCCAACAACATCGAGCCGAACGCACGGCACTGCATGGCGAGCGCGGTCGCCGGCTTCATGACCACCTTCGGCATCGATGAGCCGATGGGCTGCTACGACGACTTCGAGAACGCCGACGCCTTCGTCCTCTGGGGTGCCAACATGGCCGAGATGCACCCGATGCTCTGGGCCAGGGTTACGGGACGCCGCATCAACGCGCCGGGAACCCGGATCTTCAACCTGACCGTCGCCTCGAACGAGACATCTGAGATGTCGGACGAGGAGATCATCTTCAACCCGCAGTCCGACCTGGCCATCGCTAATGGAATCGCCAACCTGCTGATCCAGCGCGGCAAGGTGAACACCCAGTTCGTCAACGACCATGTCCAGTTCAAGTCCGGCAAGACGAACATCGGCTACGGGCTCGAGGACAAGTTCCAGTTTGCCGAAGACGCGCAGGTTGTCGACTTCGACGCCTACGCCGACTTCGTCAGCGAGTACACGCCCGAGGTTGTCGAGGAGATCAGCGGGGTCTCGCCGGACGAGCTGAGCATGCTGGCGGACGTGTATGGCGACCCGGACACGAAGGTGATGTCGCTGTGGACGATGGGCGTCAACCAGCACACCCGTGGGACGTGGATGAACAACCTCATCTACAACATCCACCTGCTCACGGGGAAGATCGCCGAGCCGGGCAACAGTCCTTTCTCTCTCACCGGTCAGCCGAGCGCATGCGGCACGGCCCGCGAGGTCGGCACTTTCACCCACCGCCTGCCTGCGGACATGGTGGTCGCCAACCCCGAGCACCGGAAGATCACCGAAGAGATCTGGGGCATTCCGGAAGGCACGATCCCACCGAAGCCCGCTTACCACGCGGTGGAAATGATCAAGGCGATCGATCGTGGTGAGATCAAGGTCTTCTGGACGCAGGTCACGAACCCGTTCCAGGACTACGCCAACTTCAATCGCTATCGCGCGGCCATCAAGCGCGGCGAAACGTTCATCGTCGTATCGGACGCGTACCCGACGCGGACGACCGAGCTGGCGGACGTGATCCTGCCGACGGCGATGTGGATCGAGAAGGAAGGCGCGTTTGGGAACAGCGAGCGCAGGACTCACTTCTGGAAGAAGCTGACCAACGCGCCCGGACAGGCCAAATCAGACCTGTGGCAGACGGTCGAGATCGCCAAACGCCTTGGCCACGGAAGCCTTTTCGATTTCGACGCGGCGAAGTACCCGCTTGTCGACGGGCACCCGCACTCCGATGCGTCGGTCGAGGCCGGCTTCTACATCGAGAAGGCTATCTGGGACGAGTACCGTAAGTTCGGTCTTGGCAAGGCGCACGACCTCGCTCCGTTTGATCTGTACCACCAGACCCGCGGCCTGCGCTGGCCAGTGATTGACGGCCAGGAGACTCAGTGGAGGTTCAACGAACAGTACGACTCGTACGTTCCCGCCGGTACAGGCAAGAATTTCTACGGCAACGCGGCATCGAACGGTGGCAGGGCGATCATCTGGCTCAGGCCATACGAGCCGCCGCCCGAGATGCCTGACGTCGAATACCCGGTCTGGCTCGTCACCGGCCGCGTGATGGAGCACTGGCACTCAGGGACGATGACCCGGCGCGTGCCGGAGCTATGGAAGGCGTACCCGCACGCCACGGCGAACATGCACCCGCGTGACGCCATCAAGTGGGACGTCGAGCACGGCGAGAAGGTGCGCATCACCTCTCGCCGCGGCAGCGTGGTCGTGACGGCAGACATCAACGGCCGTGTCAGGCCACCGCAGGGGATGGTCTTCGTCCCGTGGTTCGATGAAGACGTGATGATCAACGACGTCACGCTGGACGCCTACTGCCCGATCTCTAAACAGACCGACTTCAAGAAGTGTGCTGTGAAGGTCGAGAAGGTTGGGGTCAGCGTATGAACCCGGTGCACGCCCGCCGTCTCCTCCCTCCTTTCGCGCTTATAGCCATCGCGTTGATCGCCATGGCGGTTGTGAACGCGTGCTCTTCGTCAGATGAGACGCCTGTGCCGCCAACGGCGCTGCCGACATCCGCTCCCGATGCGACCGAAGTGCCGGATTCGCCCACTCCAACTCAGAGCCCGGCGAGTCCGACCTCCGCGCCATCGACGCCGACCTCTCCGCCCGCGACCGCTACCTCCGAGCCGGACGACGTCCTGTTTACGCTCGGCCTGTTGGCCACAGGCGAGGTGGATCCAAACCGTTTCACGAAACTGGAGCCGGGTGAGGCGCCGCTCCTCGACAGGGCCTATCCCGGGGCGCCTCCTCTGGTGCCGCACAGGGCGGATGACCTGGTCATCACGCCATCGAAGAACTCCTGCATGGATTGCCACGAGACGGGCAAGACGATCAACGGCGATGTGGCGGTGCAGGTCCCCATCAGCCACTACACCGATTTCACCACCGGAACTGTTGGCAACCGGCTCTACGCGGGCCGGTACGTGTGCACGTCGTGCCACGTGCCGCAGGTGATTGACGAGCCGCCGGCCGTGAGCAGCGACTAGATCGCAGTGCACGGCCTTCACGGCGGAGATACACAAGGGCGCACCGGAGAAGGGCATGGAGTCGAAAAAGGCAAGTCAGCAGGAACAGGATGAGAACAATCGCAAGTGGGATGTCAGCCGCAGGCAGCTGCTGAAGCTAATGGGCGCCGCTGCCGTGGCCACCGGCGTAGGTTTCACCAGCCTGCCTGCCGCCCTGCGCGACGATCCGGCGGACGCGGCCTCGAAGCCGAACGCTGCGGAAGGCGGCGATTCAAAGGAACGGCTGCGGCAGTGGATGATGATCATCGATCAGCGCCGCTGTGACGGATGCCAGTCCCAGGGAACCGGACCGCAGTGTACTGAGGCCTGCAACTTCGGGCACTTCGTGCCTGAACCCATGCAGTGGATCGAAGTCTACGAGCACGAGTTGAGCCACGACATCGGCGAAGTGCGGCCGCTCGACGCCTCGTCGAAGCCTCCACAGGAAGGGACGACTTTCCTTCCGACTCCGTGCATGCAGTGCCAGAACGCGCCCTGCGTGAACGTATGTCCTGTCGGCGCTACATGGACTACGCCGGAGGGCGTCACGCTTATCGATCAGAAGCGCTGCATCGGCTGCCGC
>JANQEF010000013.1 GCA_028278465.1 Dehalococcoidia bacterium
CAAACTGACCGAAAAGTCCCGGCGTGACGTGCTCGTCGTGGTGTTCGAAGAGCCTGCTATGGCGAACTACTTCCCGCTCTGGAACCTCGTGCATGGCGAGCCGCGCATCCCGCTTCCGTGCTTCAAAGAACTCAAGGACGTGCTGATCGAGATGGGAATCGAGTTTGAAGCCGATGCATTGCCGGAATGGCAGTCGAGGCCGTTCGCTGACTTCGAGTCGGCCTGTGAAGAATCGCAGGCCCGCCTGTTCATCTCTCCGAGCCCATCGAACACCGAACTCACCTCACGGCTCCGCGCCGCCCTGGAAGACTCGCTCGAACCGGCTGATGACGGGCTTCGGTTCAGCTGGGCGAAGCCGCACAAGCCGTGGCTGGTGCGCTGGAAGGCGTGACCTTCAGCGCTGCAAGCAGACCGCAGGCGACATAAAAGTCCCCGTATACCATGTAGCCACCGATGGCCGGCACGGCTCCGATCGGTCCTCGTTCTTTCACTCCCCAGTCCGGTGGTTGCGCGCCCGTGGTCAAGCCAGCCGATCAACTGAACGAACCGACCGGGGAGCAGGCCGCTGTTCCCGGACTCGGCTTCGATCACCAGGACGAAGACCGCGAGATCCCGGCGCCGACCGCCGAGGAGCTCGAAGCTCTCAGGCAGTCGATCGAGGAGCAGATAGGCGCCGGCGCCGAGCCTGAGGGCGCCGCAGCGTGGATCACCGCGCTCCGCCCGCCAGATCAGGCATCGATCATCTCGCAGCTCGACCCAGAAGTCTGCACCACGCTGCTGCCGTGGCTTTCGAGCGACCAGGTCGCCGGGTTCATGGAACACATGGACGCCGACGATGCCATCGAGTTCGCAGACCTGGTGCAGCCGCAGAAGCTGGCGGAGGCGCTGGACCGCACAGAGCCGGACGTGGCGGCTGACGTGCTGCGCGGGATGGGCTGGGACGAGGCGAGCCGCATCCTGATGCGCATGACCGACCGCTCGGCCATCGGCAACCTGCTGCTGTACAGGGACGACGACGCCGGCGGCCTGATGACCACCAGCCTGGTCGCCCTCCGTGATACGTGGCCGGTGCCGCACGCCATCAACATGATCCGCACGTCGGGCCTGGACACGGCTCACCTGCGGCAGCTCTACGTGGTGTCTGAGTCGCAGCAGCTGCTCGGCAGACTGGAGCTGCCCGAACTGGTCTTCGCCGCGCCCGGCTCGCTCGTCGGCGACGTGATGGACACCGATGTGATCTCGGTGCAGACCGGCACGGACCAGGAAGAGGCGGCGAGGCTGATGGCGCGCTACGAACTGCGCAGCATCCCTGTGGTCGACATCAACGGCCGGCTCGAAGGAACTATCTCGGTTGAAGACCTGGTGCAGGTAGCTGAGGAGGAGGCGACCGAGGACATGTTCCGCCTGGCCAGCACGGGCCGGGAGGACACGGCGCAGGGACCGGTGATGGTGTCGATACGCAGCCGCCTGCCGTGGCTGGTAGCGAACATTGCCACCGTCGTGGTCGTTGCGTCGATCCTGTCGCTCTTCGAGAACACGCTCGATACCATCGCCATACTTGCGGTCTACATGCCGATGGTGATGAACCAGGCCGGCGTGGCGGGCACGCAGGTGACGACCGTTGTGGTGCGATCGCTGGCGCTGGAGGAGGTCACTACCGGATTGACGGCCAGGCTGCTGCGGCGCGAGTACATCCTGGCGGCGGTGAACGGCGGGATCGTGTCGGCCGTGATGGC
>JANQEF010000030.1 GCA_028278465.1 Dehalococcoidia bacterium
GATCACTGGCCTTGCGCTGGCGCTCGGAACGCTGCTCACAGGCGCTCTGCTGATCGAGCGCATCTTCGTCTACCCGGGCCTCGGCGACATCCTGTTCCAGGCGATCCGCCTCTCTGACTTCTTTGTGATCCGCGGGATTGTTCTGACCGTCATCATCACGGTGGCGGTAGCGACGTTCCTGCTCGACATCCTCTACCCGTACCTCGACCCGCGGGTTAAGTACTCACGGAACTGATATGGCGACTGAAGGAACAACAGCTGAGCCGGTCGTCAGCTCGGGGCCTGAGATTCCCCGCGGCGGCTGGGCTGACTTCTACGAAAACCGGCTCGACCCGATCATCCGGTACGCGAGGCGGAACCCACCACTGATAGTCGGCGTGGCGCTCCTGAGCAGCCTGCTGATCTTCGTAGGCGTCGGCCACCTGTTCTATGACCACGAGCAGTTCCGGCCGCTCTCTGTGGACACACGCAAAGCTCCGTCATGGGACCTGCCGTTCGGCTCGGACACTCAGGGCAGAGACCTGTTTGCGGTCGCCGTACGAGGCACCACGTTGACGCTGCGTATCGGCCTCATCGCCGGCGCAGTGGCCGTGATCATGGGTACCGTGTTCGCATTCCTCGCCGCCTACTACAGGGGCTGGACAGACGCCGTCGTTCGGGTTCTTGTCGACGTCGGCCTCACTATCCCACCGCTGCTCATCCTGATCCTGATCGCCATCAACATCAGCGGCGGCCTCACGGTCGACCAGATGGGACTGGCCATATCGACCGTCGCCTGGGTCTTCCCTGCACGCACGATCCGCGCACAGGTTCTCGTCTTAAGAGAGCGAGCATATGTGGAGATAGCGCGCCTCTCGGGAACCAGCGGCCTGGCGATCATCTTCAAGGAGATGATGCCCAACCTGATCCCGTACATCACCGCAAGCTTCGTCACCTCGGTTGCCGCCGGCATCCTCGCTTCGATCGGACTCGAGGCGATCGGCCTCGGCCCGTTCTCGGCGCCTACGCTGGGCATGACGATCTACTGGAACATCCAGTTCTCGTCGATCATCCTCGGCATGTGGTGGTGGTGGCTCCCGCCAATCGTGACGATCATCATCGTGTTCGTCGGGCTGTTCATGATCTCGGCCGGGCTCGACGAATGGTCCAACCCGAGACTGAGGAAATCTGTTTGACGACAGCTACACCCGAATCGGAATCCCCGGCCGCACCGGAGCAGAACGACGACGTCGCTCTGCAGGTGGAAGGCTTCAAGGTCTACTACGAGACGCCGCGCGGCACGGTGCGGGCTGTTGACGACGTATCGTTCTCGCTCAAGCAGGGAGAGCGCTTTGCCCTTGTCGGCGAGTCCGGCTCTGGAAAGAGCACCCTCGCCATGGGCCTCATGCGGCTGACAAGGCCGCCAGGCCACATTGCGGGCGGACGCGCCGTTCTCAAGGGCCAGGACCTGATCAGCCTCTCCGACGAGGAGATGCGGCAGGTCCGGCTGCGTGACATGGCGCTGGTGCCGCAGGGAGCGATGAACTCGCTGAATCCGGTGATGCGCGTCGGCCAGCAGATAAGCGACGGCATCATCGACCACCTGCCGGAGGACGAGCCGAAGCCAAACAAGGCTGAGATGCGCGATCGTGTCGTGGCCCTGCTCGACCGCGTCGGGCTGCAGCCGATGGTCGCCCGCCTGTTCCCGCACGAGCTGAGCGGAGGCATGAAGCAGAGAGTGGCGATGGCGATCGCCATCTCGCTCAGCCCGTCCGTGATCATCGCAGACGAACCGACTAGCGCGCTCGACGTGATCGTTCAGCGGCAGATCATGCAGACGCTAGGCCGCCTGCAGGAAGGACTGAACGCATCCGTCCTGCTGGTCGGCCACGACATGGGATTGGTCGCCCAGTTCGCAGACACTGTCGGCGTCATGTACGCCGGCAAGCTGGTCGAGGTGGCGCCGGTCCGGACCATGTTCAAGAACCCGCTCCACGCCTACCCGAGGCTGCTGATCGAGAGCATCCCGACGCTTGATGAGAAGAAGCGGCTCGTCGGCATCCCCGGCATGCAGCCCTCGCTGCTTAACCTGCCGCCCGGTGACGTGTTTGCGCCCCGTTCGCCCCTGAAGTTCGAGCCGGAGGACGCGCTGGTCGAACCGAAACTGGTAGAGGTCGAGCCTGGCCACTGGGTTCAGCTGTCGAGGGCGTCGGTTGAGGACTTCGATAAGTACGCGCACCTGGTCGACTACGGATAGAGCGCCGTTCACCGAGTCTCCCGGACCGGTCAGCGCCCAATAACCGGAGAAGCAAGAGTTGGAACAGCAAGACTCGCCACCACTTCTGGAACTGAAGCACGTCACCAAGATCTACGGTGGCGGCTTTCTCAACTCCGAAAACCGGACGGTGGCGGTAAACGACGCCTCGTTCATCATCCAGGAGGACCAGCCGCGCATCGTGACGATCGCCGGCGAGAGCGGCAGCGGCAAGACGACGATGACCCGCATGCTGCTCGGCAGCGTTACACCGACGCACGGCGAGATGTACTACCGCGGCAAGGACTACAGGAAGCTCAACAGGCGGGAGCGCAGGCAGTTCCAGCTTGAGGTGCAGCCGATCTTCCAGGACCCGTTCGAGTCCTACAACCCGTTCTACAAGGTCGACCACGTCCTGCACGCGCCGATCAAGAACTTCAAGCTGGCTGAATCGAAGGCTGACCGCGACCGGATGGTCGTCGAGTCGCTCCAGATGGTCGGCCTGCAGCCGGACGAGACGCTGGGCAGGTTCCCGCACCAGCTCAGCGGAGGCCAGCGGCAGCGGATCATGGTGGCTCGGGCGCTGCTGCTCAAGCCGAGGGTGATCCTGGCCGACGAGCCGGTTTCCATGGTGGACGCGTCGCTACGAGCCACGATCCTCGACAGCATCCAGAACCTGAACCGCGATCTCGGCATCACCGTGATCTACATCACGCACGACCTGACGACCGCGTTCCAGATCAGCGACGACATCCTGATCATGTACCGCGGCAACGTTGTTGAGTACGGCGACGTGGCGAAGGTGATCCACAACCCGCAGCACGCCTACACGCAGCTGCTGATCGATTCGATTCCGCAGCCGGACCCGGACAATCGCTGGGGCGAGATCGTCCGCGCTACGGGCACCGAGATGGTTGGCACCGGCAGGCAGACTGATATCTTCGGCATCGATGCCGAAGGAGAGCGCAGCTACGAAGAGGTGGAGCCGAATCACTTCGTCCTGCGCGGCGGCATCGAGATGGACGACCGGAGAGCAGGAGAGCACACGCCCGCCGAGCCTCTTCAGCCGGACTCGATGAACCCGGTCAGCAACCCTTCGCTGCTGCGATAGGCCGTCGGGCGCTTTTACGGTCCCTCGCTGAACACGCCGAACGTGAAGTTGTGCAGTTGCGTGCCGGGTTCGGTGAATGTCAGCTTCAACTCCGACAGCTTGAACTCATCGGTCTCTACGATGCGGTACATCCTCGGCTGATCCAGCACGATCACGCTGCGCCCGGAATCGTCGTAAGTGACATCTGCACCTGCGGCGCTACGCTCCAGCGGCGCGCCGTCCAGTTCCACGACAACGGTGCCGCCCATGCCCGCCGTTCTGATCACGCCGTTCACGCTGGCCGCAAGGAACGGAAAGACGATGTAGCCGTCGCTGCCGTCACCGCCGCCCGGACCGTCGTAGACAAGTGATTCTGCAGCGTTCAGCCACCTGCCACTCAGCTCGAACTGCTCGTGGCGCCGCAGCTCCGTGTCCACGTAGTCGACAACCGTGTCAGGAGCGAGGTAGTAGGCGTCCTGCGCGGCGAAGAGTCCTGCCGAGTCGTAGCCGCGCCTGTAGCCGGCATAGATCTCACGTGTCTGCGTGTGAGCGTTCTCGACAACCGGCGGCTCGAAGTCACCGCCCCGCTCGATGCCGGACAGGTCAGCGCCCGCGCTCTCCAGCGCCGTACGGATTCGCAGCTCGGTGTCGTCGTATCCGCCCTCTCCGAAGTGGCGGTAGACAGCCTCGCCGTCCGAGCCGATCAGGTAGGTGGTGGGCCAGAAGCGATTGCCAAAAGCGGCCCAGCTCACCTTCTCGCTGTCCAGCGCGATCGGGTAGTCGAGTCCTGCCTGCGTAACGGCCAGTTCGACATTCGCCCGTTCCTTCTCGAAATCGAACTCCGGAGAGTGGACGCCGATCACGGTCAGGCCATGCGGCGCGTACCGCTCGTGCATCGCCTTCAGAAACGGGAAGGTGCGCACGCAGTTCACGCAGGTGTAGGTCCAGAAATCCAGTAAGACGACCCGGCCGTCTTCGGCAAGCTGCTCAAGGCTCAATTCGTCGGAGTTGATCCAGCCCTCGATCCCTGTCAGGTGAAGCTCCGGCACCGTCTGTAGCGGGTCAGCAAGTCCGGTGTCTGCGAAGAGCGGGACCGTTGTCGGGGTGGGCGGCAGCACGCCGCGCTCAGTCGTAGAGGCCGGAGTTTCGCCGGAGCCTGCAGCGCCGCCTTCCGACCCGCAGGCGGCCAGCAGCGCCAGCAAGGCCATGGACGCCGTTGCCAGGAGGCTGCGTTTAAGAGGCGGGCGCGGCAAGCGGCTTGATCGCTCCGGCCAACTGGCGGTCTTCGGCGCCGCCCAGGCTGTTCCACCGTCTACGTAGTCCAGTCAACGGATATGGTACTGGAGCGGATTCAAACCACCCGGACGCCTGATCCCAGAAAGCGGGTTCGTGAACATGAGATCGCTCTCGATAGTCGCAGTGCTGTTGACCATCTCCGCCGTTGCGCTTGCGAGCTGTAGCAGCGCCTCAAGCAACTCTCTCGACGTGAAGTCCGTGAGCGCACAGTCGTTCGAGCTAACCGACGACGAGGGCGATGCAAGGGCAAGGCTGGCTCTGAGCGAAGGCGAACCCGCATTCACGCTCAACGACCGGTCAGGAACCAGCCGCGTTGAGATCAAGCTGGATGACGCCGGAAACCCGGTGGTGACACTGTTCGACGAGGGTGGCAGTCGCCGGGTCGGGCTGGAGTTTGCGAACGGTGAGAACCCGGCGCTGTTTCTCCGGGACGAACAGGGACGTTTGAAGGCCGGGATGCAGGTGCAGTCAGACGGCGCGCCGCACCTCTTCCTGCGGAACTCGATACTCGAGGACGGGTTCGCTGTGACACTGGTCGACAGCGATCAGCCGGTGATGGCACTGGCGGACCCGTCCGGCGCGAACCGAGCGTTCCTGGGACTCGAGGACTCCAGCTTCAACGGCTCGCTGGTCTTCGTCGCAGAGGACGGCTCAATACGCCTCGCGGTGCCTTAGCCTGCGGAGGTAGCGGCTAGTCCGCAGATTTGCCGGTGGTTCTGCGCTGCGCCCACCTGAGAGCGAGAGTCGACGCAACGGCCATGAACCCCGCCAGCACGTTGAAGCCGACGTCGCGCATTGCGAAGTACCGGTTCGGCAGCGCTGCCTGGATCCCTTCGTCGATCAGTCCAAGCAGCGCGGTGATCACGATGGCGAGAACCGCCGGCGCCCACGCCGATCCGCGCTCTCGCAGCCTTTCAGCAAGCGCCTGGTAGACGAGTATCCCTACGAGGCCGTACTCGAACAGGTGCGTCCGCTCTTCCGGTATCCCGATTCTGGTCAGCACCATGCTGTACACCGCCACTACGCCCAGCAGAACCCAGATCTCCCGGCGGCCGGGACGCCTGTCCACTGCGCTCACGACGATCACCGCCACCAGCAGGAAGAAGGCTACGGCAAACGCGCCGTCGAACAGGTCACGGCGCCGCAACTCCTCGGCCAGCGTTCCCGCCGTGCCTAGCGTGGAGTAGATCGCCGCGACCACCAGCAGCACCCACAGCCAAAGGCGTCGCTCCCGCCTGGATGTGAACAGTTTCATAGGGATTCGGTCCGAGCCGCGCTCTGTCAGCCAGTGAACCGCTACAGCATCGCACACGCAGCATGACCATCACGAGCGGTGCGAGAAACGGAGTGCGATCCAGCGCCAACGCATCGGCGCACGCGGACTATCCAGTGGGAGACAGCCGCTCGAACCTGACAGTGGCGACCGTACCGCTTCCGGCTTTGCTCGCAAGGTCGAGCTGGCCCTGTATCACCTCGGCGGCGCGGCGGGCAATCGCCAGGCCAAGCCCTGCGCCGCCCGTCTGCCTGCTGCGAGCCTTGTCCACCCTGTAGAAGCGGTCGAAGACGCGGCCAAGGTGCTCCTGCGGTATGCCTGGGCCGGTGTCCCGGATGCGGACCGAAGCCGTCGAGCCGGTCGAGTCAAGTTCGACCGAAACTGTGCCGTTTTCGCTGTTGTACTTGATGGCGTTGTCGAGCAGCGAAAGCACGATCAGCCGCACCAGCACCTGGTCTCCCCTGATCGCCAGTGGACCGTCGGCAGTCGGCGCCTCCAGCGTAATGCCTCGCGCTTCGGCGATCACGGACATCGCGGCGCAGGCGTCGGTCACCGTGCGTGCGAGGTCAACCTCGCCGTGCAGCCGGTCGTCCTCGAAGTCGAGCTTCGCCATGTCCAGCAGCTTCGTCACGAGCGCGGCGAGGTACGAACTCTCCGTCCGTATCCCGGACAGGAGCTCGCGGTCCGCCTCACGCAGCGACGAGTCATCCATCTCAAGAGCTTCTGCATTGGCGCTGATGATGGCGAGCGGAGTTCGCAGCTCGTGCGCTGCGTCCGCGACGAACGCCTTCTGCCGCTCGAAAGCGATGTTGACGGGCCGCATCGACCGGCCGGTCAGGACGTAGCCGACCACTCCGGCAAATACCAGTCCGCCACCGCCGACAGCGATCAGCACGTTCCGCAGCGTGTTCACGATCTGGTCCTGCGCCTGCCGCGACTCCGCCACCTGCACAACTGCGATCACAGCGCCCTCGCGGTCGGTGATCGGCTGGCTGACAACACGCAGCGGCGCGCCATCCACGTCAACAGTGGAAATCTGCCGCTCCCCGTCGAGTGCTCTCTGGACATCATCGTTCAGCGGCAGGTTGTCTGGCAGCTCAAGGAACGCCAGCACCGTCTCGCCGTCCGGGGTGAAAACGGCGAACTCGACCGGCGGGTCCCGCCTGCCAAACTCGCGAAGATCGACGCGAACGGCATCGTCTGAACGGCCAGGCGGCCGGAAGAAAGGCGAGCCGCGATTGCCAGAGGCGCCGAAGCCTGAGCGCCCGGCAGTCTGCTGCACCGACTCGGCGATGTTTATCAGCTCCCGGTCGGCGTTCCGGGTGATGACGCGCTGGGCGACGAAGAAGGCGGTGATCAGCAGCGCGACCACAACCACGGCGACTACCGCCACGTTCGTCACCGTCATCGTGAGGCGAACTCTGCCAAGCATGTCAGCCTCCTCCCAGCGCGTAGCCGAAGCCACGGACAGTGCGAATCAACGGCCGCTGCTCACCGGCATCGATCTTCCTGCGCAGATAGTGGACATAGGTGTCCACTACGTTCGATTCGCCGTCGTAGTCGAAGCCCCAGACTTCGTCCAGGATCCGGGAACGTGACAGCACATGCGTGGCGTTGCGAGCAAGGAACTCCAGGAGCTTGAACTCGGTCGTGGTGAGCTCGATGCGGCGGCCGCTGCGCCTGGCCGAGTGCCGCAGCAGGTCAACCTCCAGGTCCTCGTGCTTGAGGACCGAGTCGACACCGTCCGTGGTCGGTCTGCGTCCGAGCGCCCTCACCCGGGCCAGTAGCTCCTTGAATGCGAACGGCTTGCCCAGGTAGTCGTCGGCGCCGGAGTCGAGGCCTGTCACCCGGTCGTCGACGTCGCTCAGCGCTGTGAGCATGAGCACCGGCGTCTTCACACCGGCGGCGCGGATCGCCTTGCACACCTGTATGCCGTCTAGCCCCGGCAGCAGCACATCCAGCACCACCACGTCGCAGTCGCCGGACACGGCCATCGAGAGGCCGCCGGGGCCGTCCTCGGCCTCGTCCACCTGGTAGCCCTCGCGTTCGAAA
>JANQEF010000039.1 GCA_028278465.1 Dehalococcoidia bacterium
CTTCAGCCCCGCCTTGAGGTCGCTCAGCATGGAGTTGCTCCGGTTCGGCGCTGACGAGGCCTCGATTCGCAGGAACCACATCGCCCCGCTGGCGAGCAGCAGCATGGCGCCGATAGCGTAGAACACTGAGCCGGAGCCGAACTGGCCGATGAGGAAGCCGCCGACGCCAGGCCCGACGAACCGCCCGAGGTTTGTCACCGCAGTGATGACCGAGTTGGCGCCGAATATGCGCTCACGGCCGACGACATCGACCGTCATCGTCACGCCTGCGGTCATCCGCATCGTGCTCAGAAACGCTACGGGGAACGCGAGGACGACCAGGTGCCAGAGCCGGATCGTGTCGGTGGAGATCAGTATCGCTGTCAGGAACCCGATCGCCGACAGCGACAGGAAGATG
The DNA here is from genome assembly GCA_028278465.1 of Dehalococcoidia bacterium. Lineage (GTDB taxonomy): Bacteria > Chloroflexota > Dehalococcoidia > Lucifugimonadales > Lucifugimonadaceae > JAJCYX01. The sequence goes on from JANQEF010000039.1 coordinate 398, forward strand.
CTCACCTGCAGCAGGCGGCGGTCGAATCTGTCCGTCAGCACGCCGCCGACGAGGGCGAGCGCTATCACCGGGATCGCAGGCAGCCCGGCCACGAGTCCGACCCAGGCATCTGAGTCGGTCAGCTCGATGATCACCCAGCCCTGGCCGATCAGCCGCGTGTTGACCGCCATGAAGTCGAACAGCTCAGCGACGAGAAGAAGCCGGAACGCCGGTATTCCGAGGGTACGGAAGGCGAGCTGGCGGCGTGTTGAAGCTGGCCGCGCGGCGGTCTCGGACGCTGACGCGGCGCCAGGACTCGCAGACTCGGCCATGTGAAGCTCCAGTTCGCCCGTCTACTCGGTAGCTAACCGAGGTCAGGGCGAACACAGTAGCAGAGCGCGTTGCTCGGGCGTGGCAACGCTGGCAGGTTGAGAATCAGCGGCCGGTCGAAACACGGTCGTCGGCTATGACAACCTCGGTAACCGTGTCCGGCAGTCCCTCTCTCAGTTCACCGATCGTGTAGTCAGCGCGGAACACCACCTCGTTCGTGAGATCAACCGCCAGGAACACGAATCGGTCGTCATCGTCCGTCAATGATCGGTTTGAGAACCCGTGATAGACGAAGAAAGTCTCCCTCGTCTCGCCTGGAGCGAAGGTCGCGTATCCGGCCGATTCGAAGTCACCCAGCGCTCTGAAGTCGCCGAACTCGCCGGAAAGTCGGTCGCCCACACCGTAAGGGAACGGCTCAGATCCGCTGGGCCAGAAGACGCCGTGCACTCGGAGATCGCTATCGGTTCGGTTGACTCCCACAAATGAGATTGCGCCTTCGCCGAAAATGACTCCGCAGACCCAGATGAGGCCCAGTAAGCCCGCCAGGACTGCGATGGTCACAACGGAGGCCAGGGCACACGGATGCCCTGAGCGCGAGGGTTGACTGCTGTACTGAAGCTCTCGAGTGCGGTGTGGATGCGGTCGTCGTCTCATCATGGACTCGCTGTCTGGCCTTCGTTTGCCGTCGACGGGCCGAGTCGTCCCATCCCAAAGCCTATAATCCCGCCGCGCTGTCCGTCTCAGCGTGAAGCCGCCACGTCGTCACCAGAACGTCCCGGAGCCCTCAAATGAAGATCACAGACGTCACCACCACGATGCTTCTCAACCCCGAGGCGCCGGCGATCCAGGACGCCACCATCCCGCCGCTCAAGCCCGGCGCAAAGGGCCGCATGGGGCTGTGGGTCCACATCAAGACAGACGAGGGCACGGAAGGGCTGGGCGTCGGCAGCGGCATGCACGCCATCCGCGCCATCATCGAGGACAACCTGAAAGACCTTCTCATAGGCCAGGACCCGTTCAACATCGAAAAGCTGTGGAACGACATGTTCTGGCGGGTCCGCGGCTACGGCCGCAAAGGCGTCGCCTTCCAGGCGCTATCAGCGGTCGACATCGGCCTCTGGGACCTCAAGGCGAAGGCGCTCGGGCTCCCGCTCTATCGCCTACTCAACCCGATCTTCGACGCCGTGCCCGTCTACGGATCAGGAGGCTGGACGAACTACGACGAGAAGGAGCTGATCGCCGAGCAGACGGGCTATGTCGAGCGCGGCTTTCCGCGCATCAAGATGAAGGTCGGCAAGGACTTCGGCCAGTCGGAGCGCGAGGACATCGCACGGCTTGCTGCCGTGCGCAAGGCGGTCGGCGACGACATCGAGATATTCGTTGACGGCAACAACGGTTACTACGCGAAGCAGGCGATCCGCATGTCCCGCATCTTCGAGGACTTCGACGTTAAGTGGTTCGAGGAGCCGGTGCTGGCGGACGATATCGAGGGTCTTGCCACGATCTCGAAGGCCACGAACATCCCGGTGGCGTCAGGCGAGCACGAGTACACGAAGTTCGGCTTCAAGGACCTGATCGCCCGCGGCGGCGTGGACATCGCGCAGCCGGACATCGGGCGTGTCGGCGGCGTCACCGAGTGGATGAAGGCGGCCTACCTCGCCCACGCCTTCAACCTGCCCGTCGCTCCACACGCCGTGCAACTCGTGCATTTGCACTGCGCAATGGCGACGCCGAACCTGAAGGTGGTGGAGTACCTCGGGACAGGCGAGCAGAGCGACGACTTCTTCTACACCGAGTATCCGAAGCCGGTGAACGGCACGTGGGCGCCGGACCCCGATAAGCCGGGTCTTGGCCTCGAACTCGACCCGAAGGTGATCGCCGAACACAGTGTGGGCTAAGCCGGCGAGCCGGGTTTTCCGGGCGATCCGCCGGATTCCTCTCGACGAGGCGACAGCGCAGATAGTCGACAAGGAATGACTATTCCGGTCCGGTTGACTGTCACGCGTTCGGCGGCATACCTTGAGAGTGCAATGGAACTGTTCGGCAGTTGGAACCGCATATCTCACTTCACCGGGCGCGCAAAACTCGCGCTCGGTCCTGTCGCGCCCCGCACGCAACAGCGGCGCGCAGACACGCAGCCGGGACGCGCCAAACGCAGCTAGCAACTATATCGATTCGCTTCACATGGCCCCGGTTGCATAGTTGCGACCGGGGCCTTTTCGTTGGACTGGAAGGAAAGAAACATGGCAGTAGAAGAGTTTGTTACAGAGGTAAACGGCCGAACCGGCCGAGTGCTTTCGTGGGCCTCGATCATCGAGCCCGGCACAAGGGCGCAGGCGGAGATGATCAGCCGCGCTCACGTTGTCGACGGCCACGTCGCCCTGATGCCCGATGCCCACTTCGGCATCGGCGCATGCGTCGGCTCGGCGATCGTCACGAAGGACGGCATCATCCCGGCCGCGGTCGGCGTCGACATCGGCTGCGGCATGATCGCGGTCGAGACTACGCTCGAGCGTGACGCCATCGACACGTCGGCCGCTCGCGAGATGCTTGGAAGGATCCGTCAGTTGATCCCGGCTGGTGTCGGCCAGGGACACGAAGGAACGACAGCGGACTGGAACCGCTTCCACGCGGAGCACGGCATCGCTCCGGGCGCGGACCAGCGCATCGCGGACCGTGCTCCGCGACAGTTCGGCACGCTCGGCTCAGGCAACCACTTCGCCGAGTTCTCGGCCGACAGGAACGGCATCGTCTGGGCACTTGTCCACTCGGGTTCCCGCGGAGCCGGAAACATGCTCGCCCAGTCGCACATCAAGGCCGCTCGCGACTTCGTGGAGCAGGAAGGGATCGAGGTAGAACAGCGCGATCTCTCGTTCCTTGTCGCTGGCTCGGCGGAGTTCGACGCGTACATCGGCGACATGCTCTGGGCCCAGAAGTACGCCTATGAGCAGCGGGCGAGCATGATGAACCGCATGCTCGAGATCCTTGCCGAGAAGGCGCAGTTCGATGAGGTCCGCAGGATCAACTGCCACCACAACTACTCGACGCCGGACGGCGAGAAGTGGCTGTCGCGCAAGGGCGCTATCGCCG
>JANQEF010000042.1 GCA_028278465.1 Dehalococcoidia bacterium
AGCAGCCCAAGTTCCCCACCCCGGTGACGCTCGATTACCTGATCGGGACGAGCTGGGACCTGCCGCCCGTGCGACAGGCGGTCATCCACACGCTCGACCGCATGGCGACCGGCGGCATGTACGACCAGGTCGGCGGCGGCTTCGCCCGCTACTCGGTCGACACCTTCTGGCTCGTGCCGCACTTCGAGAAGATGCTGTACGACAACGCGCAGCTGGTGTCGCTCTACCTGCATGCGTGGCAGGCGACGGACGAGCCGCTGTTCAGGCGAATCGTCGATGAGACGCTGGCGTATGTGCTGCGCGAGATGACGCATTCGGAAGGCGGCTTCTTCTCTGCGCAGGATGCCGACTCCGAGGGCGAAGAGGGAAAGTTCTACGTGTGGCTGCCGCAGGAGATAGACGCTGCGCTGGGTCCGGAACTCGGCGCTGTCGCCCGCGCGTACTGGGGCGTGACGCGGGATGGCAACTTCGAAGGTAAGAACATCCTCAACGTGCCGCGTGACGCTGCGGAAGTGGCCGCCGAGCTGGGAATCGCCGAGGAAGACCTGGCGCGCCAGATCGAAGAGGCGCGCTCGAAGCTCTACGAGGTCCGGTCGAAGCGTGTCTGGCCCGGGCTCGACGACAAGGTCCTGACGTCATGGAACGCGCTGATGATGAAGGCGTTCGCCGAGGCGGGTGCGGTGCTTAACCGGCAGGACTGGATCGACGCCGCCCGCAAGAACGCGAGCTTCCTGCTGGAGACGATGCACTCCGGCGGCCGCCTGCTCCGCACCTGGAAAGACCTCGGCGCCAACGCGGAAACGGGCGAGTCGAAGGCCCACCTGAACGGCTACCTGGAAGACTACGCCGTGCTGGTCGATGGGCTGCTCACGCTCTACGAGGCAACGTTCGAATCCCGCTGGTTCGACGAGGCGAAGAAGCTGGCGGACGAGATGATCGAGCTGTTCTGGTCATACGACGACGGCGTCTTCTACGACACCGGCAACGACCACGAGCAGCTACTTGTCCGCCCGCGTGACGTCTTCGACAACGCCATCCCGTCCGGCGGCTCATCTGCTGCGAACGCCCTTCTCAGGCTGGCGATCTTCACCGGCGATCCGGCTTACCACCGCACGGCCACGGCCTCGCTGCGCGCCGTCCGTGACATGACGGTGAGCGCTCCGCAGGGCACGGCGCACTGGATCAACGCCATCGATCTCTACAGCGCCACTGCGCAGGAGGTGGTGATCGTCGGCGAAACTGGCGATACTGCGACAGCACAGCTGCTTGGCGTCGCCCGCTCCGGCTACAACCCGAACCGCGTCCTTGCCGGATCAGGAACGAACGGCACGGCCATTGACTCGCCGCTGCTCGAAGACCGACCGCAGGTGGACGGCAAACCGACCGCGTTCGTGTGCGAGAACTACGCCTGCCAGCTTCCGGTGACGGACCCTCAAGCGCTCGCCGCTCAGTTGGCCTGAGCGCGCTCCGCAGGCTCGACATACCGCTCGTCGATCCGCTCCAGCAGCCGGGTCGCTTCCGCCACCACCATCAGCTCCAAGCCCTTCAGGGCAGACAGCTCCTCAGCCACGTGCTCAACCCGCCTGCGACGACCTTCCTCCATCAGGCCTAAACCCTTCTTCGTCGCGGTCACCCGCACCACGCGGCCGTCGTCCGACTTTCGGTCCCGCGTCACCAGCCCGAGACCTTCCAGGTAGTTCACGATGCGTGTGATGGCGGGTAGCGACACCATCTCGATCGCAGCCAGCTCGCTGATCGACTTCGGCCCGGAGTAAGCAAGTATCGAGAGCAGCGAAAGTCGCTCGGGCGTCAGCCCGCTCTGCCGGTCGGTCACTCTTGCTCGACGCAGAACGTGTATCGCTATCGAGTGGAGCTGGTTGGCGACCTGGTTCAGGAGGTCATCTTGCATGCCCTGGGGCACGGGAGGAGTTGACATAGTTGGTTAACACTGTTAATTAAATAGCTCTGTCGGACACGATTAACACTGTTAAGCAAACGGCGCCAGCTTGCAAGTGGCGTGCGCAGCCGTTTCAGGAGAAGTTGCGATGACCGATAGCGGCATGATCCGATCGATCGGCCAGGTTCACATCAGCGTCACCGACATCGACCGCGCCGTTAGCTTCTATCGAGATACGCTCGGGATGCAGTTCCTGTTTCAGGTTCCGGGCCAGCCGATGGCCTTCTTCCAGTGCGGTGAGGTGCGGCTCTACGTGGGAGTCCCTGAGTCAGCGGAGTTCAGGTCGAAGTCGGTCCACTACTACCGCGTCGACTCGATAGAGGATGCTTTCGCAGAGCTGGAAGGGAAGGGCGTCGAGTTCAGGGACCGGCCACACAAGGTCCATGAAGATGGCGCACACGAACTGTGGCTGGCCTTTTTCCAGGACCCGGACGGCAACCACCTGGCGCTGATGGAGGAACGGCCGCTCTAGGCAGCAGGGCGGTGCGTTTTCGGGATGCGGCTGCCGCTGTGTTCGGGCCGCTTTGGGGTCTGGTGTCCGGCGTGTCTCGGTGAGTCAAGCATCGTAGAATGCGCGGCATGGGACGCCTGATTCTTATTAGGCATTCACTGCCGCAGATCGACGAGAATCGGCCGAGCCGGAACTGGAACCTCAGTGCGGAAGGCGAACGACGGGCGTCTTCGCTTGCGGTGGCGGTCGCTGCGATGAAGCCTGCGTCGCTGCACTCGAGCGCCGAGGCGAAGGCGATGCAGACCGCTGAGTTCATCTCCGGCGTCACCGGGCTGACGCTGAGCATGGATCCCGGCTTCAACGAGCAAGAGCGCTCCGCGGAGTCGTTCGCCGGAGCAGATGAGTTCAAGCGGTCTGTGACCGAGGCGTTGCAGCGGCCCGATGATCTGGTCTACGGGTCGGAGACGGTCTCAGCGGCGGCGGCACGGTTTGGCGATGCGCTCCGACAGGCTGAGATGTTCTCGCAGCCGGGCGACATGGCCGTGGTTTCGCACGGCACGGTGATCTCGGGCTACATCGCATCTCGGGTACCGGATGTGAACGTGGTGGAGTTGTGGCAGAGCCTCGGGTTGCCGGGCCTGGTGTGCTCTGCCGAAGGGCAGAGCTTCGAGCGGCGAAATGCCGAAGGGTTCATAGATGCTCTGGCAGAACTCGACGTCGGTGCCGATGCGCAGGTCGTCTATGGTCATGGTTTCACACATTCGGTCGCCAC
>JANQEF010000052.1 GCA_028278465.1 Dehalococcoidia bacterium
TGCAAAACAACGGACAACTCATTGGCAATCGCTACCAACTGGCAAACAAACTCGGCGCGGGCATAGCCCTGATCACCTCAGCTGCCTCGGCCGATATCACAGGATTCGGTGGTCTCGATCCAGCACATTGGACGACCAACGTCGACGATGATGGCGTTCCGATCGGTGTCATCAATGACGATCTGATCCACTTCACCTCGGGAGCCCAGAACCGACGTAGCATGTGGCACAACACGCCGCAGGACATCACGGCCTTCGAGGTGTCGTTCACATACCTCGCCAGCACGATCTCGGCGAGCGGGCCCCGCCAAGGCGTGACGTTCACGATCCAGAATGCCGGCCTGGATGCGCTCGGCACAAGCCTCGGCTACGAAGGCATCACCCCCAGCCTGGCTGTGAGCATCGAGACGAGTACCGGGCCCGGCCTGACCTTCACGGGGGTGTATACCAACGGTGTCATCGGGAGTTCACTGCCGGTATCTCCGGTCAACGCCTTTGACTTCCAGGATATCGACGTGACGATCCAGTACGCCGACTCCAGAGTGACAGTCCACATGACCGACGGCGTGAACAGCTACGACTCACCAAGCTTCATCGTGGACGACCTCACCTCGATCCTTGGCGGTTCGGAGGGGTTTGTGGGATTCACCGGGAGTACCGCGAACGGATCGGACCAGTTCCTCTCGAACTTCCGGTTCACGACGGTCCCGGCTCCGGGTTCATTGCCCGTCCTCTCGTTGCTCGGGATCTCGGCCATGCGGCGACGCCGTGTGTGAGGTCCGATGATCCCACCCCTGCCAAGCCCAACGACCTCGCCGCTCGCTCGATATCCACATTCTGGCGTCGATCAGCAACAGGAAGAAGTATCTCGGTAAGGAGTTCTCGGTTTCGGGGGGGTGATTCAGCGCACGCCATGGGGGGCGATTCAGCGCACGGGGGAGGGCGATTCAGCGTGGATAAGTTACTGATTTCCCAGAGTTGTCCACAGGGGAGTCCGGTTTACTTGGTGGGTTCGATGAGGATGTGCGTTCGTCGCACGGGCGCCTGTGAAGGCTTGAGGAGCAGGCCCCCGATGACTTCCTGGAGCTTCGCGTCGGGGTAGACGTGGTGCGCCTGCTTCAGAGCGTGCCGGAACGCCTTCTTGAAGTCCTTGGACCGGGCGTAGTCCTGCCCGAACTGGTTCTTCAGATTCGCCCAGCTCACCTTCGTGCCCTGGTGGCTGTGAACCCGCGGAAGTCGATGGGCGAGCCACGTGTAGATGTCCAGGGCCAGCGCGGAGTGCTTGAGCGCCGCGAGCGCCCGGTAGTCGAGCGGCACGGCGTGCTGGGTAAGAGTGTCGAAGAAGTCCTCCGACAGCTCGAGCTCTCCCGGCCACAGCGAACGCTGTGACCCGTCATGGAGCCCGTTCCCCCCACAACCGATCCAGGCGTCGAACCGCTTGATCGGCTTGGCGTCGATCGTGGAGACACGATCGCCAAGGGTCATACCAAGCGTCATTCGGCAAGCCGCGAGCGCCTGCAACTGCTTCCGCAGGGCGGTGTACCCGCCCCTCGGCCCGCCCGTGCCGTGCAGCCCGAGCTGCAGCAGGAACTGCCGCATGCTCTCGCCGACGTCGATGACCCGGCTCCTTGTCCTGACGGCTTCGGTGCTCACATGCACCATGACGAGACGGGGAATCGCTCCATAGGGCAAGGGCTGGTCGATCCACGACAGGCCGTTCCATAGCCTCCCGGCCTCGACCAGCAGGCTCTTGTTGCCGTTGGTGCGTTCGAAGGATCGCTCGGGCGTGGCCTTCCTGGGCATGCCCACCTGGCACAGCACGGTGTGCGAGAAGTTCAACTGATCCGGCGGACGATCCATGATCTCGCCGCGCGCATCAATCAGCCTCCATTGCCGCGCGGTCAGAGGCGGCGACAGAGAGCCCTCCAGCGGGTGTCTCACAGGTACCTCTGCTTCTTCAGCCACGCCTTGACGGCTTCTTCGAGCATCTCCTGGAGCGTGTACGGCGTGATGCCGTCGAGCTGACGCTGCAACGATGCGCGCTTCAGGGCCCGCGCATAGTCGCCGCGAATCCGTGTGCTGACCTGCATGCGAACGCCCGCGTCTTCTGCGTTCGATGCGTCCTTTCGATACACAAAGTCCCGCTCCTCGGCGTTCGTCTGTGCGTCTCCCGATACGGGCTTGGGCTCGATGCCGTCGAGCAGTGAGCGTCGGTCGTTCATGCGGTTGTCTCCTTCTCGGTTGATGTGATGAGTGATCCGGGCAGGATCTCGGCGAAGAGCTGATCGAGCTCGTCCGCCGCGGCGTGGTTGCGGGTCTTCATATCCCACACCACCGATCCCTGCCCCGGCGCGTCGGCGTAGATTTGGCGCAGCGTAACGGGTGTCTCGGCGACGACAAGCGAGAGCGCCGCCGCCGCGTCCTTCATGTCCCTGGTCAGCCGGTAGTGCTTGCCGACCATGCTGAGCGCGATGATCGCGGGGGGCGTGCCGCCGCGGATGTCCTGGGCCTGGCGCACAAGGTCCGTGACCCTGGCAAGCGCCCGCACCTCCAGCATCGACGCCTTGCACGGCACGATCGCCGCGTCGGCGCGGAGCAAGAGCGCCCGGCTGGTCTCGGTGTTGCTCCCCGGCCCGTCGGCGATCACGAAGTCCACCTCGGCGCCGAGCGACGGCAACTCGTCGAGGATCTCGTCGGCGTCGCGCAGGGTGACGGTGCGGAGCGACGGCTCGACCTCCCCGATCCACTCGGACGAGCTCTGCTGCGTGTCGCAGTCGGCGAGGATGACCGAACACCCCCGGCGATGGAGCCAGGTGGCGAGATGGACCGCGAGGGTTGACTTGCCGACGCCGCCTTTGTTGTTTGCTATCGCAATGATCATGCGACATGACTGGCACACTTCACGCGATCATGCAAGCACGATGTGCTGCTTGCACGCTGATGCGCTGGCAGTGTTGCAACCTTGCAACACGGACCACGTGACCAACTGGCGTGCAGGCGGGCAAGCCTGACAGCCCCATAGATGGCAGGCAGGCTTGCACGTTGCGCATCATGCGGGTCTGCCGGCTGTCTGGCTCGCTGTCTTGGGGGCGGGCGGGCAAGATGGCTGGCATTCCGGCCAGTCTTTCACCGTGAAAGAACGTCCTAAGCACCGCTTAGGGGAGACGTCTGAACCAAATCATGCTCTGCCTGCCATCTCCCGCCCGCCATTCAATCAGCCTGCACAGACCACGCGACTGCGAGCAGATAGCCCGCTGGTCACGGTGTCAGATTGCGTCCTTTCGGTTGCGTTCCGAGCACGCTAAGGCGTCCTCGTAGAGCCGGTAGGCGAGTCGCCTGGTCGCCTCCGGATCGGGCCAGCACTGCTGGGCCTCGGCCTGCTCCACGAAGGCGCGCAGTGCGCATCGGTGGAACAGGTCGTTGTGGATCGCTTCATCGCTCACCGCCTGGCTCCGTACAACTCGCGTCGGACGACTTCGAGCATCTCCAGCCGCACACCTTCGGCGGGGATGCGGAGCGGGCGATCGTCGGCCCGCATCTCCGACGCGATGAGCATGTGGTCTCTGAGGTCGCGCGAGACGAGCACGCACCGTTCCTCGGTGCAGAAGATCTGCCACGGG
>JANQEF010000082.1 GCA_028278465.1 Dehalococcoidia bacterium
CCATCATCCACCTCACAGCGATCGCAGGCCGGGCCGGCATCAAGCTTGAGCTCTCGGACTTCGACGAGCTGTCACGCACCACGCCGACGGTGCTGAACCTGAAGCCGTCTGGCGAATACCTGATGGAAGACCTGTTCTACGCAGGCGGTGTCCCGGCCGTGCTGAAGCGCATCGAGGACCTGCTGGACGGATCGTGCATATCGGTGAGTGGCCGGACGCTGGGCGAGGAGATCGCTGATGCCGAGTGCTACAACGACGATGTGGTGCTGCCGCGGGAGCGGACGATGAGCGAAGAGGGCGGGCTTGCGGTGCTGAAAGGGTCGCTGGCGCCGGACGGAGCGGTCATCAAGGTGTCGGCGGCGTCTCCAGGGCTGATGAAGCACCGCGGTCGTGCGGTCGTCTTCGAGGACCCGCTGGACCTGAAGCGTCGCATCGACGACCCGGACCTGGATGTGACGGCCGACGATGTGCTGGTGATGAAGTCGGCTGGCCCTGTCGGCGGGCCAGGCATGCCGGAGGCAGGCTTCCTGCCGCTGCCGAGGAAGCTGCTGCAGGAGGGTGTGCGGGACATGATCCGGATCTCGGACGCCCGCATGTCTGGAACGGCGTTTGGCACGATCGTGCTGCATGTGGCTCCAGAGTCGGCGGTGGGCGGTCCGCTTGGGCTGGTAGAGAGTGGCGACTTGATTGAGATCGATGTGGAGGAGCGGCGGCTGGACCTGCTGGTGGATGAGGCGGAACTGGAGAGGCGTCGTGCAGCGAAGGCGGGGCCGGTTGGCGATTCAGCGTCGTGGCATGGAGCAGGCGGCACCGGTGTGCGGGAGGCGCGAGGGTACAGGCGGCTGTACCTGGACCACGTGATGCAGGCGCCAGAAGGCTGTGACTTCGACTTCCTCGTTGGCAACACGCCCGTCGAGACGCACGTAGAAGCGCCTGAGCACGCCGCAGGCCACCACACGGGGTGAGGCGGCGAGGCGCCTTTTCTTTGTCATCTGAGGGGCGCCAATTGTCATTCCGGACTTGATCCGGAATCTCGCCTGTGATCCAGGAAGACGGTCAGATCTCTCCCTTCGGTCGAGATGACAAACCCCACCCTTCCCTTCGACTACGCTCAGGGCAGGCTAGCTCAGGATGGCGTCACTAACGACCCACCCTCTAACTCGCGCCCGCAAGCGGGCACCCGAAGCTGGGAGGGAATACACCGTGTTTCCTGAGCGAAGCGCAGCGTAGTCGAAGGATCTCTGCGTTAGGAGTCAGCCTGACAGTGAGCCCGTGGTGTGAGAGACCCTTCGACTGCGCTCAGGGAACACCCATTCCCCTACTCAGTCGGGGTTGGCGCATCGTCCGGGATCAAGCCTTCGCTTCGCATGTCCAGCCACACCGATGACGGTATGTGCTTCTCCACCATGCGCACGTTCTGCTCCATCTCGCCAACCGTCTGCGCGCCCGGGATCACCGTCGCCACCGCCGGGTGCGCCAGCACGAACTGCAGCGCCGCCGCCTTCAAATCCACTGCATGCCGATCGCAGATTGCATTCAGCCTGCGCGCCCTGTCGACAAGGTCCGGCGGTGCAGGCTCGTAGTCAAACGAGACAGGTCCGTCGAGGTCCCGCGCCAGGATGCCTGAGTTGTACGGCCCGCCGATCGCGATCTTCACGTTTCGCTCCACGCACAGTGGCAGAAACTCGGCGAGGCCCGAGTGGTCGAGCAGCGTGTAGCGGCCGGCGAGCAGGATGATGTCGAGGTCGAAGCGCCGCACGAAGCGGGCCGGCATCTCCCAGAGGTTCATGCCGCAGCCGATCGCCTTCACAGTGCCCTGCTCTCGCATCTCGATCAGCGCCGGGAACGCCTCGTCGATGGCCTGTTGCTCGCCGAACTCCTGCTGGTCGGGGTCGTGGACGTAGAGGATGTCGATGTGATCCATGCCGAGCCGTTCGAGGCTCTCTTCGATGGAGCGCTGAACGTCGCTGCGGGTCCACGAGTCGACCGGGATCAGGTCCGGCAATCGGTCAGGGTTGTCTGTTGAGGGGTCGCCGTCGGGCGCGGGGTCGAGGACGCGGCCGACTTTCGTGGACAGGATGAAGGAGTCACGCGGAATGCCGGCGAGGCCGTCGCGGAAGCGGGCTTCGCTGCGGCCACTGCCATAGAGGGGCGCGGTGTCGAAGTAGCGGATGCCTAGCTGGTACGCCCGTTTGATGATGCGCACCGCTTCGTCGTGAGCCGAGCCGCCGTACAGGCCGTCTGCGAGCACCATGCCGGAGAGCGGCGCTCCGCCGAGCCCGAGCCGCATGATGGGCAGGTTGTACGGACCGACGGCAACTGTTTCAAATGGGTTCATGGGAGAGATCTTACGAGTGAGTGCTGGAACGGGAAGCTTCGGACTGGCAAATCCTACATGTATTCGGCGAGGCCGCTGCGAATTGCCTCAGGCTCGTCCGCTTCGACGCCAAGCAGCGCCTCTTGAAGTGGGAATGTTCGGATATAGGCATTCGCCCTGGCCAGTTGGTCGTCGATGGCCGGGTACGAAGGGCGCAGCAGGGCGGCGAAATCGTCCCCGAGATTCACAGGAGAGAGAAGTCCGGCGAGATCGATAGCCGGATCGCCGGTCGCAAGCGATCCGAAGTCGATGATCCCGGTCACCGGTTGTGTCTTCTCGTCGAAGAGGATGTTGTCCGGCCCGAAGTCGCCATGCCGGAGCGTGGGTTCGAACTTGAGTTCGATGAGGCTTCGCACTGTGTCTTCAACGTCTCTTTCGAGTCGAGTTCGTCCGCTCGGCGAAAGCAGAGGCGAGAGCTTATGGCGAACTTGCTCCGAGAAACTCCGCCACTGCTCAGGCGAATCTGCCTGCGGCACGGTAGCGGGCAGCAGATCGACCGGTATTGAGTGCAGCTCCCTGAGAAACTGGCCGATCTGAGCAGCGATGCGCTTCTGCGCCGGTTCATCGAGCGATCCGAACAGTTCGACCGTTAACGCATCTCCGGGGATCAGCCCATGACCGAGGAACGCTGTCTCAAGACCCTGGTCAAGACCGGTCCAGCGTGGCTCAGGAACGGCCACTGAAACATGCTGCGCCACCACGCTCACCGCAGCCGCTTCCGTATTCAGGTCCCGCAACGCTCCGGCGTGCTTCGGGAACCTGAAGACCCATCGCTCATCTACAAGCAGCGCCCAACTGTTCTGACCTTCGCCCAGCGGCCGCCAGTCCCGGACATCAAGCTCAGGAAACCGTGTTCGAATGAGATCGATGCGATGGGCGTCGGCTGGCGAGGTCACGACACCAGTTTCGCCAGGTGATCGCCGACAGCCGAGGTCGTCGAACTGCCTCCAAGGTCAGGCGTCAGCACCTCGCCGATCTTTAAAGTCTCTTCGACGGCGTTCTCGACGTCCTTCGCCGCTGCTTCCTCGCCGAGGTGACGCAGCATCATGGCGGCGGTGAGGATCTGCGCCATCGGGTTGGCAATGCCCTGCCCCGCGATGTCCGGCGCCGAGCCGTGCGTCGGCTCGAACATGGAAGGACCGCTGCGGGTCGGATCGAGGTTGGCGGATGACGCCAGTCCCATCGAGCCAGTGATGATGGCGCCGATGTCTGTGAGGATGTCGCCGAAGAGGTTGCTGGCGACCACCACATCGAACGTCTCCGGGCGGCGGATGAAGTCCATGCAGGCGGCGTCGATCAGCAGTGAGTTCGTGGTGATCTCCGGGAACTCCTTCGCCACTTCGGCAAAGGTCCTGTCCCACAGCACCATACCGTAGCCCTGGGCGTTCGACTTCGTGATGGATGTGAGATGGTTTTTCTTGTTTCTCTGACGAGCTAACTCGAACGCAAAACGGATCACTCGCTCGCAGCCCTGACGTGTAAACACAGCCGACTGCACGGCAACCTCTTCGGGCATGTCCCGGTACTGGAATCCGCCGACGTTGGCGTATTCGCCTTCGGTGTTCTCACGCACCACGACGAGGTCGATGTCAAACGGCTTTTTGTCGGCGAGCGGTGATGTGACACCGGGATAGAGGACTGACGGACGAACGCAGGCGAACTGGTCGAAGCGGCGCCGGATCGGCAGCAGGAGGCCGTTGAGAGTGATGTGGTCCTGGATGTCGGGATGGCCGACAGCACCGAGGAAGATGGCGTCGAAATCGGCGAGCTGGTCAGGGCCATCAGCAGGCATCATCTCGCCGTGCTTGAAGTAGTAGTCGGAGCTCCACGGGAATTCGGTGAACTCCCACTGGATATCGTGCTTTGGCGCAACGGCCTCGAGCACCTTAAGCGCCTCTTCAACGACATCGACGCCGATTCCGTCTCCGCGTATCACCGCAATCCTGTGCATGTTTCCTCGTTGTTGGTTTGTGTGGTTTCTCCTCCCGTGAGGGAAGGAGTTAGAGGGTGGGCTTCCGTCGTCCCGAGCCAGAGCGAGGGACCCGGTGTGTGGGGCGGCCCACCTGGAACGCTCGCTGAATCGGCGCTGAGTGGCTGATGTGATCTGGGGGTGAACTCGCCGGTGTGTCGTACCCTGCCCCACGTCCGGATCCTTCACTGCCGTTCAGGACGACACAACTCCTCTACTTCCCTGACCGCTCCTCCACCACCTCAAGCACCGCCGCTATGTCGTAGTCTGACTTGCCCTGCTCCATCATCTCGGCGTACATGGCGTAAGAGCGCTCCGACAACTCCAGCGCAAGCCCTTCCGACTTCGCATACTCGACGATGATGCTCATATCCTTGTTCAGGTTGCGGACCGGCGCGCCCGAATTCGGGAAGTCCCGTTCGGCCGTGATCGGAGCGCTGCGGTCCGCCATCGTCGAGCCGCCCCAGCTCACCCGCAGCAGCTCGGCAGCGGTCGCGATATCGACGCTCGCCGCGTTCGCCAGCGCAAACGCCTCTGCCGCTGCAACGGTGTTGACGCCGACCAGCAGCTGGTTGATCAGCTTCATCGCCGTGCCGGCGCCGGACGGCCCCATGTAACGAACATTCGAGCCCATCTTCTCGAACTCGCCGAGCGCTGTGTTGTAGGCGTCTTCATCACCGCCGACCATGATCGAAAGCGTGCCGCCGGAAGCGCCGCCCGGACCGCCGGAGATCGGCGCGTCCAGGAAGTGAACGCCCTTCGCCTTCGCGGCCTCGTAGCAGTCGCGGGACGTCTGCATATCGACTGTCCCGTGGTCGACTACAACCTGGCCTTCGCGGGCGTTTGCGATGATGCCGTCTTCGCCCAGGAACATGTCTCGTGACGTTGCGACGTCGGGCAGGCAGGCCAGCACGATGTCGACGCTGTTCACGAGCTCTGGCAGCGATTCCGGGCCTTTTGCGCCCTTCGCCACCATCGCATCGACCTTCGACCTGGTGCGCGTGTAGACGCTGAGGTCGGTCCCTTTGGCGAGCAGGTTGTCTGACATGCCCTGGCCCATGTTGCCGAGTCCCACGAATCCAACGGACATATCTGCTCCCTGCGGTGTGTGCTTTGAGGTCTAGAAGGGCGAACGGAGGGGTTCAGTCGCCAAGTTTGCGCTGTGACCAATTCGCCGGGCGATTATACAGCCGCGACTCGACTGCCCGGCGCACGCGAAAACGCCCTGACGGCAGCCAGGGCGTTTTCATTGAATCGGTCTTGATCCGAGGACCGCTAGTCGAGCTGACGCAGCCTCGGGTCGAGGCGGTCACGCAGCCAGTCGCCGATGAAGTTGAACGACATCACGGTCAGGAAGATGGCGCCTCCGGGGAACACGGTGATCCACCACGCCTCTTCGATGAACTGGCGGCCGTCGGACACGCTCTTGCCCCACGCCGGAATCGGGTCCGGGAAGCCGACGCCAAGGAAGCTGAGGATCGACTCGGCGAGGATCAGTCCACCGACTGCCAGCGATGCCACAACGAGGATCGTTGAGTAGGTGCCAGGCAGAACGTGCCGCCACAGAATCCGCAGGTTGCTAGCTCCGGCGATCCTGGCCGCGAGCACGTAGTCTCGGCTTCTGACGCTGAGCGCGTCTGCACGCACCTGCCTGACGAACCCGGTCCACGATAACAACGCTATAAGTATTAAGACTAATTGCCCCTGGTCCCAGCCGTTGCGGTTCCATATGACGGCTAACGCCAGGGCGAGCAGAATGAACGGTAAAGCTAACCAGATGTCTACGAAACGGCCCACGACCTCATCGACCCAGCCTCCGTAGTAGCCGGCGACCAGCCCCAGGAACGTGCCGACGACGGTGCCAGAGAGCAGTCCGATCGCGGCAACGCGAAGCGAGACCCTGGACCCGAACGTGACCCTCGTCAGGAGGTCGCGGCCCAGGTTGTCTGCTCCGATGATGTACCAGGAGTCGGGGTGCCAGTTCTGCAGCGCCCTGTTGTAAGCGGTCCGCTCCGCAGCCGGGGCGTCGCGTCCCGGGTCGATGGGCTCCGGACCTGAATGCTCGTCGGCACGGCCCCACGTCGGCGGGTGGTTGCGGAAGTTCAGGCGCTGCGCCGTGTTGTCCGGTTCGGTTGGTGAGATCAGAGGAGCGAAGATGGCGGCCGCCACCAGGAGCAGCAATACGAGAGCTGGAAGTACAGGCCAACGCCTGTTGAACTGCCAGAAACGATAGAGGAGGTTGGGCTTCGACGGTGGCGTCTCGGCCTCTGTAACGCCGTAGTCAGTTGCGACGCCGGCTCCGGTATGACCAACTTCTTGCGCCAACAGGCTTCCTTCAGGGAGTTCGTTTCTGGTTGGGAGTATCCGCCCGGACTATTCGTAGCGGATTCTCGGATCAATGACCGCGTACAACAGGTCGGTCGCGAATATGAACAGCACGTACATGATCGTGAACAGCAGCGTCACGCCCTGCAGAATCGGGAAGTCGTTGTTGTTCACCGATTCGATAGCCATCAGGCCCATCCCAGGCCACACGAATATCTGCTCGACGACGATCGAACCGGTAAGGAAGCCGGTCAGGATCAAAGTAGAGGCCGTGAGAGGCTGTATGAGGGCGTTGCGGAGGGCGTGCTTGAACACGACGGTCCTGTAGGCGACACCCTTCGCCCTCGCCAGCTTGATGTACTCGGAGTCCAGGATCTCCAGCATCGATGAGCGCGTTAGACGCAGGTAGGCTGCGGTAGCACCCCAGCCAAGAGTGATTGCGGGCAATATCCAGTGCCGGATGTCCCAGAGGCCATCTCCTCGCCTGCCGACGGGGAGCCAGCCGAGTTGGACTGCGAATATCAGGATCAGGACGAGGCCGAGCCAGAATGCAGGAAGAGCCTGTCCGAACAACGCGAAACCTCTTCCAAGGTAGTCCCAGAAACTTCCGCGCTTGACCGCTGAGAGCACGCCAAGTGCGACTCCGATGATCGTGGCGCCGATCCAGGCGATCAGCGAAAGCTGGACGGTGGCGGGAATGCGCTCGGTGATTACACGTGAGACAGGCTTCTCATCGAGGATTGTCTTGCCGAGATCGCCCTGGAGCGTGTTACCCAGCCAGATCACGTACTGAATGGGAACCGAGCGATCGATACCGATCTTCTCTCTCAGGGCCTGCTCTTGCTCTGGCGAGAAGCCATAGCCTCCGGGCTTGGCATACAGGAGGATGGGGTCACCGGCGAGCCTCGACATCGAGGTGATCAGGAAGGTGGCGACGATCACGGTCAGGACGGCGAATATGGTCCGCCTGATGATGAAACGTCTCATTGTCTACCCTGACTCCGTGCGGTTTTCCAGTACTGATCAAACAGTTCGGGTGGCTCGGTCCCGAAGCGCCCAGATGTTAACGCATCCTGACTGATATTCAAACCAGCGTCGCAGCGCCTGCGGAGAGGCTCATAGCCGAGCCAGTGGATACTAGCGTTACGTACCGGTCTGCGCCCGGGGATTGCCACCAAGCTCCTATAAAAAGCGTGAATAGAGACACAAATGAGCGGGCCCGCCGTTTTCACAGCGGGCCCGCTCCGACTTCTGTGTCGAGGCAGAGCTACTTGAGCTCTAAGTCCCAGACAGAGTCGATGTTCGACGTTGCGTTCTTGGCCATGGGCCAGGCCGCAATCTTGTTCGTGTTGAAGAACACGTCGTCCGGAACAGCTACCACACCGGGCTGCAGGTTCCAGAAGTACACGTAGTCGAGGTACTCGTTGGCAGCCTGCACCGCCGTGGCCTGGTCAGGAGCCGTCGCCATCCGCCTGTAGAAGGCAAGGATCTCGGGCGACTCGAAACCACAGCCGAAACCACCGCGCGTCAGAGTTGTCTGGACGAGGCCTTTCGGCTCGTGCCACAGCCGTGACTCGCGGCCCTTGTCACACGAGGTGATCCAGGGAAGCGGGTTTGAACGGCCGACAACCGTCGGGCGGAAGGTCTGGTACGAGTGCTTCAGCGTGAAGGTCTGCAGGCCGAGCTGGGCCCAGAAGCCGGCTACGGCGTCTGCAACCTCACCCGTCACTGCCTGACCACCACCGAGCTCAGGTCCGGCGTAGAGGGAAACCTCGAATGCGTTTCCGTTCAGCAGGCTCTTGTTAGCAGAACCCTGCTGGTAGTCGGATTCGATCTGGTTTTCCAGAATGTCCCGTGCTTCTGCCGGGTCAAACGGGTACTCCCACTTGGACTGCCAGTTCGGGTTGCTCGCCGAGAAGTACTCGACGTGAACCGGTGCGCCGAGTCCACCGATCAGCTGCTCATTGACCTGGTCACGGTCGATGGCAACAGCAAGAGCGCGACGGACCAGGCGAGCCTGCTCCATGTCGTCGTCCGGCTTACCACCGTTGTGCTTGCCAGGTGAGCCGATCCACGGAATGTCGTGGACGAAGGTCGCCTTGGTCGGCAACGGGTCGCCCGTTACGGCGCTAACGTCTTCCCAGAGGTTTCCTGAGAAGAAGACACCCAGCTGGGTGGCTGCCTGGGTTCCGGTCTGACCGAAACCACCGGCAATGAACGCTACCGCGTCCTTTGGCTCCAGCGGAGCGGCGTCAACCTCACCGGTCCGGAGAAGTGCAGCCCTTGTGGTGGGCTCAACAACCTCAACGAACTGTACTCGGTTGGTCTTCGGGGTCAGGTCGGACAGGTAGTGCTGGCCACCATCAGCGTAGCGGCTCACCAGAGTTACCTGCTCGTCCCGGTCCCAGCTCTCAACTTCAAACGGTCCGGTCGCAACGATGTTGTCGCGCGAGAAGTCCTCGCCCCTCTCGTCGAACGCTCCCTTGGAGAAGACAACGAAGGCCTGACCGGACTGGTTCAGGAAGTCGTCTTTCCAGGTGGCGTCGAACTGGGTGAAGTTGAAGGTGATCGTGGTGTCGTCAATCGCGGTCCACTCGCCCCACAGGCCGTTGAAGTCACCGGCCTGACCGTGAATCGAGTTGGGGTTGGTGGCAGCGTTGGCGTTGTTCATGCTCCAGGCGACGTCCTCGGCTGTCAGGTCTCCGAAGTCGCCCTTGTTGTCCTGGAACGGAACACCCGACCGAATCGAAACCGTTGCACCCGAGAGGTCGGACTCGATCTCGAATCCTGTGGCAAGCCACGGGATGGAGTCGTCACCTTCTCGCAGGAACAGGGTCTCGCCAATGCCCCAGTAGTGAACGCTCTCGGGCGACTGCGCCTGGTTGAGACCGTTCTGGTCACCAACGTCGTTAACGGCGATAACCGCAGTGTCGTTCGGGGTAGAAGGCGTTGGGACGTCAATCGAGTCACCACCGCCACCGCTGGTGGGGGTGTTCGTCGGCTGAGCTGTAGTCGGGGTGTTGGTCGGCTGTGCAGTCGTCGGTGTGTTCGTCGGCTGCGTTGCCGGCGACGTCGCCGTCGGGTCTTCATCCCCGCTGCCACAGGCAATTGCCAGGGCGAGGGACCCGCCGATGAGCGCGCCAGCGATCATCTTGAATCGTCTTGATCGTCTAAACAATCAGCATTTCCTCCTCAGACGCGTCGCCTTTCCATCTCGTGCTATCAGTGCCAGAAAGACAGCGCTGCACGTTCAAGTGCTGCGTTTGCACACGTCTATTAATTTTCGAAGTGGCCCTCTGCTCCATCGACCTGCAGAGGCCGCTTGTTAAGTACGCCATGCACGCGCTTAACTGCGAGCCGCCTGGGTGGAAGGCCGAAAAACGGGCCAAGTATAGGTTTGGGCGATTGGGGGTGTCAACGAAGATTAAGTGACGTTAAGCAGACCGTTAACGGACTGTTTACGGCCTGTTAACGACCGCTCAACGGTCGACTCTGGGGATGTCTCTGCCCTCTAAAAATCCGATCACGTTATCGACTATCGCGTTTAGCCCCGCGCTGAGCGCTTCGTCGGTCGCTGCGGCGGCGTGCGGAGAGACGATCACGTTCGAAAGTGAGCGCAGCTGGCTGTTGCGGGAAAGAGGCTCGTTCTCGAAGACGTCGAGAGCGGCGCCGGCGATGGTGTCGTTCGTGAGTGCGATCACCAGGTCATGCTCGCTGACCAGCCTCCCGCGGGCCGTGTTGATCAGCAAGGCGTTAGGCCTCATCTGCTCCAGCCTGTGCATGTCGATCAGGTGATCCGTCGAAGGTGAAAGCCGGCCGTGCAGCGACACCAGGTCGGCCTCTTCCAGCAGGTCGTCGATAGAGGTAACACGCGCCCACTCAGGCAGGTTGTCGGCCCTGGCCGCTTCGTCTTGCATCGGGCAGATCAACACGTCCATTCCAATGCCGTGAGCCAGTTCGGCGAAACGCAGCCCCACCGCGCCTGCTCCGATCACGCCGGCTGTTTTCCCGGCGAGCTGGGTAATTCTCACGCCCGGCCACTCGCCGTCCCTGATTCGCAGGTCAAGCTCATGCACGCGGTGCGCCAGAGTCAGCGCCATCGCGAGAGCGTGCTCAGCGACCGCTTCTGTAGCGGTATTTGGCGTGTGCGTTAGGGCGATGCCGGCGCGGCGGACCGCGTCCATCGAGATGTTGTCTACGGCGGTTCCCCAGATGGCGAGGTGCCGCAGGTTGGGCGCGGCCTCGATCACCGAGTGCGTGAAGGCGGTCGAAGAACGGATGCCGATAACTGTGTTGGCGAGCGCGATACGGGAGATGAGCTCGGACTCGTTGCGCGGCTGGCTGGTGTGGATCTCGAAGTCGATGTCGGACCTGCGCAGGATCCGCATCAGCGCGGTCGAGTCAGCAAAGACGGGCGGGAAGTCGTCCGGCACCACGACGAGGTGCTTCGACGCTCCGTTTTCCCCTGTCGCCGCGTTGTTGCTGGTCAAGCGGTCTTCGCTTTCTGAGTCTGTGACGGTCTTTGTGAGTTGCGCTGGTCTGAGCAGTGGTGTCGTTAGGTTACGGCACGCCGCAGATCGCCTTCTATGGGACCGTTGGCGGACTACTGCCGGTCAGGTTTCGCCAATTGCGGTACATACGGCCCACGGATCACCAGTTCTTGTCTGAGTCGGGACGTTTGGCGGTGCTACCATTGAGATTAGGCGCAGTACGGCGAAGAGACACGGAAAAGAGCCTCACGGAGAGGGATTTGGCGCAGGTTCGAGTGATGTACTGGAAGGAGATTCCGGTACAGGTCCAGGCGACCGACGGCGACGGGCAGGTCTCGAAGCCGCTGGCCGCGAGGTTCCAGGAGGCGGCGGACGCGGTGGCGATGTTCGATGGCAGCGCCGGGACCGATGAGTACCTGGACGCCTGGAGCACCGGTGAGTACGTCGAGCTTGACGGCTCCGCAGCCGATGTCGCCGAGGCTCTCGCCGCAAGGTTCAATGAGAATATGCCCGAG
>JANQEF010000089.1 GCA_028278465.1 Dehalococcoidia bacterium
CATCATGCTGCTGCTGGTCTGCTCGCGGAAGTTCGTGCTGCACGACAAGCTGACGAAGAGCGGCACCTGGACCCGTGAGCACCTGCCGCCGATGGGCCACATCTCGGGCCAGACGCTCGGCATCATCGGTCTCGGCAACATCGGCCGCGCGGTGGCCAGGAAGGCGCGGGCGTTTGGGCTCGAAGTGATCGCCTACGACCCGTTCGTTTCCTCGTGGGACGCCAAGGAGTACGGCGTGGAGTCGGTCTCTACTCCCCTGGAGCTGGCTCAGCGCTCCGATTACGTATCGCCTCACACCTTCCTGACGGACGAGACGCGACACATGGTCGGCAAAGAGTTCATTGCCGCGATGAAGCCGACCGCGTACGTCATCAACTGCTCGCGAGGCCCGGTCGTTGACGAGGCCGAGTTGATCAAGGCGCTGCAGGAAGGCCGGATCGCCGGGGCCGGGCTGGATGTGTTCGAACAGGAGCCGGTGAACCCGGAGAACCCGTTGCTGAAGATGGACAACGTCGCGGTAACGAACCACTACGCGTCTTACAGCGAGGTGGCGTGGGAGCGAGGCAACACGCAGCTTGGCGAAGAGGCTGTGCGTATCGCACTTGACCAGTGGCCGATGTCGCTGATCAACCCGGATGTGCGTTCGACGGTGCCGCCGAGGTCGCAGCCGAAGGAGTGGATGGTGATCCTGGCCGAGGCCGGCAAGGGATAGCGGAGGCGAAGTGGCCAGAGAACGACCTGAAGGGCCGCGGCAGGACACAATCGCTTGCCACGGGAAGGACTGGATACGGTCGCCCAATCCGGGCGCTTAGGCCCTCATGGCTCTCCCGTCACTGAGTTCGCATCCGCTTTCTCGAAGAGACTTCATCAAGCTCTGTGCCGCGCTTCTCGTCACCGTGCCATTGGCCCGCTGTCGCGGAGGCGACCCGCTCGATGGTGAATTCGAAGGGCGAGTGCTGATCATTGGCGCCGGCGCCGCTGGCTTAACTGCCGGACATCTCCTAGCCCAGCGAAACGTCGACTTCCAGATTCTGGAAGCGGCGTCGATACATGGCGGGCGGATCAAGCGCGCGAACGACTTCATCGACTTCCCGATCCCCCTCGGTGGCGAATGGCTGCATGTAAGTGCCGATGAACTCGACACTATCGTGAACGATCCGGGCGTCGAGGTCACCACTCAGACGCAGGCATACGATCCTGGAGACAGTGCTGGCTTCTTCGATGGCGAACTGTTCGTTGGTGCTCTTGGTGAGTACAGCGACCTGAAGTTCGTTGGCGCGACATGGCTCGACTTCTTCGACGAGTACATCGTGCCGAGCAGCGCATCGCGCACCAGGTTCAACACGGAGATCATCTCAGTCGACTACTCCGGCGACACGGTCGTCCTGACCGACTCCAGCGGTGGTGTTCATGAGGCCGACCGGGTGATCATCACTGTCCCGCTAAGAGTCCTGCAAGACGAGGCCATCCGGTTCATACCACCGCTCCCCGGCCGAAAAAGCGCCGCTCTCGCAGAGGCTCACGCGTGGGGAGGAATGAAGGTCTTCATCGAGTTCAGCGAACAGTTCTATCCGACCTTTCTGGCGTTTCCAGACTCGGAGACTGAGCGAGGACAGCGTGTCTACTACGACGCGGCCTACGGACAGGACAGCAGTGCCAATGTACTGGGACTGTTCTCCGTTGGCACCGCGGCCGAGCCTTACCAGGCCCGCACCGGTGACCAGCTACGCGACTACATACTCGCGGAGCTTGACGAGGTGTTTGATGGAGCCGCCTCCCGCAGCTACGTTCGACATATCGCGCAGGACTGGAGCAAGGAGCCTTTCATCGGCCAGGCGTATCTCTTTGACGGCTCAGACCCGTCGATATCACGCGAACTGTGGGAACCGATTGCTAGTCGGGTCTTCTTTGCGGGCGAGGCGTACACCCGTCACGACGATTGGGGCGGAGTCCATGACGCTGCGCGGTCGGCCCGCGACACAGTCGCCCGGATACTGAACTAGCACGCGGCCGAGTCCGGCCAGCGACAGGATGGCGCGGCGCGGGCGTGTTGTCTGCTTAAATCTCGCTGTGCTGAACTCCTTCCCAGATCCGTATGAAGTCGGGCACGTCGACATCCGCGGTCTTCCCGACGCAGATGTCGTCCCCGACGAGGTGCTGGCGGCGTATGGCCTGAGTGACGCAACAGTCACGAGACTCACGACCGGCTCCTACAACATCCACTTCAAGGTCGAATCAGATCGCGGCGTCTTCGACCTGCGTCACAGTAACCGGCCCATCGATCGGAGCAACCTGCGGTACGAGACCGAGTTCCTTTCGCACCTCGTTGACCGGGGATTTCAGCTGGCGCCGGAGCCTGTTGCGACCGCTGGCGGAGAGTTCAACCACTGGCACGGCAAGGGTGGCTGGACGCTCTTCAAGTGGGTTGACGTTTCTGCCGGCGATGCTGATGTGACCGCCAACGCGAGGCGGATCGAGTCAGCGGCGCGGACGCTTGCGGCCATTCACACCGCAACCGCCGACTTCAGCCCAGAGTCGAGGCGCGGCGACTGGCCGATCTTCTCAACCCCCGAGGAATGGAAAGCGAAGTGGGCTTCCCGGTCGACCGACCTCGCGGGGCACCTCGGCGAAGATGGCAAAGACCTTGCGGAGCTTTCCGTGCGGGCGACCGAGGAGGTTGCAGCCGTCGAGTTCAGCCGTCTACCGCGGTTCGGGTGCCACGGCGACTACCGCATGAGGAACGTCCACTTCCGCGGCGACGAAGTGCAAGTGGTCTTCGACTTCGATACCGCAATGGTCTCGACGCGGCTCCTCGACCTCGGCGGCGCGGTCACACGATTCTCGCCACTCGCCGGCACCTCCAGCAGACCGCAGGCCGATGTCGACTCCGGTAGCCGGTTCCTGCGCGCCTACAACGAAACGCTCCCGCTCGAGCCGTACGAATGGGAAGTTCTGCCAGCCTTCATCCGCTGGCGTCTGCTGCGCGACGTGAACATCTACTTCGATAGATGGTGGCTGATAGTCGGCGATGCCTGCCGCGAGCTATTCGCAGGGGCCGCCGACGCCATGGTTGCCAGCGCTCGCTAGCCGACGCGCTCTCAGCAGGTGGTGACAGTGCCGCGGGTCGGAGTTAAGTTATCGCCCGTACAGTGCCGCGCATGCGAGCGGCCCGCATCACCCACGCAAATCGCACCAGAGCTAATCGAGTCGAAATCGTCTCGAGAGGAGAACCGGCCACATGGCACCACAGAGAGTTGTTGTACTTGGCGGAGATGTCAGCGACCCGCTTGAGCACGAGCGAGCCGAGATGGCAGACCTGGATGTCGAGTTCGTGCAGGTGGCGCCCGAGAGCGAGGGCGAGGCGATGGAGGCGGTGAAGAATGCCGACGCCATCATGATGCGGGGCGGCTGGGGCACCGAGCAGGTGATCAAGGCGACCGACCACTGCCAGGTGCTCGCCGTCTACTCACACGGCTTCAACCACATCGACGTTGACGCCTGCACGGACAAGGGGATCATCCTCACCAATGGCGGTGGGATGTGCGCCGAGGAGGTCTCGAACCAGGCGGTGACGATGGTCCTGGCGCTGAACCGGCAGGTCGTCCAGACGACGATCGACCTGCGGAACGGCATCTGGGACGGCTCGCGCGCCCGGCCGATCGGCGCAATAGACGAGCAGACCCTCGGCGTCGTCGGGTTCGGGAATATCGGGCGGCAGGTGGCGCGAAAGCTCGGCCTGGGCTGGCGGATGGAGACGCTGGTCTACGACCCGTACATCCCGCCGTGGATGATCAGCGAGTACGGCGTGGAGCAGGTGTTCGAGCTGAACGAGCTGTTCGAACGCTCCGATTACATCTCGGTGCAGGTGCCGCTTAACAAAGAGACGTTCCACATGATCGGCAAGGAGCAGTTCGACGTGATGAAGCCGTCGGCGTTCTTCGTGAACGTCTGCCGCGGCTCAGTTGTGAACGAGCCTGAGCTGATCGACGCGTTGCAGCAGGGAAAGATGCGCGGCGCCGGTCTCGACGTCTTCGAGCAGGAGCCGGCCGACCCGAACAACCCGCTGTTCCAGATGCACAACGTGATCACGGCGCCGCACCTGGCGGGCAGTTCAACGCGTTCGGCATGGCTCAGCCGCCAGCGCGCTTCGCAGCAGGTCGCTGCGGTGTTGCGAGGCGATTGGCCATCGTCAGCGCAGAACCCGGAAGTTGCTTCGAAGCTGCCGGCAAAGGGACGGATGCGAGGCTCGGCCGGCAAGGTGCAGGGCTGAAAACCTGGAGCACGGTCAGGAAGGAAAACTCTCCTGCATCACGTCAAGTGACCCCTTGATCAGCTCTCGCAGCACATCTACGTCAACATCGGAAAGCCGGTTGATGTAGAGGCACGATTTTCCGGTCTTGTGCTTGCCAAGTCTCGACATCAGCTCGTCGGAACGGTCGAATTCGGCGATGTTGTAGACAACCAGGTTGCGCTTGCGCGGGGAGAACCCCGTTCGACACATCTCGCCGCTGTGCCCCGATGGGTACGTGTAGCTGTACTTGCCGAACCCGACGATGCTGCCACCCCACATGGCGGCCTCTTCACCTGTGACCTCCTGCATGATCTCAAGCAGTTCGAAGCTGTCCTGTCGTTTCTGCTCCGGCTCCACCGCTTGCAGGAACTTGAGGACGTCTGCGTCGTTCTTCTTCGTCTTCAGCTCGTACGCCATCGGCTCCTCACTTCAGTAGCTTTCGGTAGAAATCCTGGCCTGCACGATGCAGCTCCAGCACCTCCCTCCGCTGCGAGTCCGTGTAGAACTTGCCCTTCTTGCTCACCCACTCCACCGCCTCGTCGATGCGGTCGAAGAAGAATTTTCCGGAACCTGGCTGCGACGCGGGCGGCTTTCCGGTTCCCTTGATGTAAACGGGAGAAGAGTGCGCCCATATCGGCTGGTTGAAGGAGTCTCGGGCGGAGCCTGCGACGCGGGCTGCGATCCAGCCGTCAGTCTCGATCGGGATATCCGCTTCGAAAACTCCCGATGCCGAGTTCGCCTGGTGTGCGGCAGCCACCACGCCGTTCACGACGATCTCAACGCGGTCAACTGCGTAGTGCGACTGCCATTCGACCTTCACACTGGCGCTCCCGCTCGAACTGGCTCCGACGGTGTCACCGGGAACCGAATCGCCGACCGTGAAGTAGATCGCCGGGCCGTTCGTGATGAAGCTGTTCCCTTGCTTGATCGACTCCGACCAGCTTTCGTAGTCGAACGTCTGCTCACCCTGCGCGTAGACGCGATTCGCCGACGACACGAACCAGTCGGAGCCGGTAGAGGCCGGCAGCTCGATGCCACAGTTCAGCATGTGGTACCAGAGGTCGTACTCGACGTCATTCCAGAACGGGTCGAACAGGTTGATGGCGTGGATCTTGCCGAGCGCCGCAGCGACAGGCGCCTCCATGCCCTGCCCGTTGTGGCACCAGATCACCAACCCACCCTGTGAGGCGGCGTCATCGCAGACGTACGATAGCGGCGGGTAGTCGGGTGTGAAGGGATCGACCAGCAGCCCGCGCGAGATTGGCTCCACGATGTTGCGGATGTTTAGCAGCATCACGTGGCCGTAGCCGATGACGAACGGCCGGTCCGGGTCGTGATTGTGGCGCGACTCCTCGCCGGACTGCACATAGTGATGGGTGTCTGTGAACTCGGTCAGTACGCCCGGCGGATACTTGTTGGTGGCGTAGTCGAGGTCCCATCGCTTCAGCACGGAAACCGCCGTCATGCGCAGGTTCTCTACGCGCGAGTCGTATGCCAACCGCCGGTCCGGCTCGGTCTCCTTGTCGTCGTAGTGGATGTGCGTGTTGCCGGGATGGAAGCCGCGCTCCGGCAGATCACCCCAGCGCTCCAGCTGAATATCGAGCGCGATGTCACCCGACTGCGCCGTGCCGGCAGCCCCGCCTGATCCGACCTCCACGGTCTGGCGCCACGGAGTGAACTCCGTCCCACGTTCGACCAGTACCTGTGAGTAGCCGCGTGGCGCGTCGATGGAGAACTGGCCGTCCGAGTAGAAGAAGGGCTCACCGGGGCCGTGCTTCCACATGGCGTCGGCCGGAGCGATCGGCTCACCGGTAGGGCCAAGCGCCTGTACACGCGCCTGGACTGTGTCGCCGGTCTGCGCGTCCCTGATCTCGCCGGTGATCTTCGGCATAGCCTGAAACTCCCTGCATGCTGCCTGCATACTGATAGAGGCCACAGGGTACTCCAACCGGACGAGCCCGCTGCGGGTCCGCAGCAGAGTTTCAGGCGCCGGCGGCGCGAGCGATGAGCACAGCCACGCCGAGCAGCGCAACGTAGACAATGAACGGCCTGAACGAGCGAGTTCTCAGCACCTTCATCAGCCACGCGATCGCCAGGTAGCCGGTGACGAACGAGATCACTGCGCCCAGCAAGATCAGTCCCCACTGCCGGTCCGCAAAGCCTTCGTCGGAGATCACATCGATGATCAGGAAGAGCGCCGAGCCGCCGATGGCCGGGACCGCCAGCAGGAAAGAGAGCCGCGCTGCGGCGTCTCTGGTGAGGTTGCCGAGCATGCCTCCCGCCATCGTCGAACCGGCACGCGATATTCCCGGCAGTACAGCAGCAGCCTGGAAGATCCCGGCGATCGTCGTGTCCCTGGCAGATGCCGTCGCCAGCCGCTTCGACCGCGCGCCGACCACCTCGGCCAGCGTGAGCAGTGCGGCCGTGACAAGCAGCGAGATCGCAACAGCCTCCGGCTTTCGCAGGCTCGACTGCAGTTCGTCTCTAAGCAGCAGGCCGACAATCGCGATCGGGATGCTCGCGACGACCACAAGACCCAGGAGCTTGCGCGCCGGAATCTGCGGGCTTGTCTCACCATCCTCCATCAGGAAAACGGCGCCGCCGTCGAAGCAGCCGCGGGCGAGCGTGATCCAGGTGCGGCGGAAGTAGATCAGGACGGCGAGAAGCGTGCCGAGGTGAACCGCGGCGTCGAAGACGAGACCCTGGTCCGGCCAGTTGAATATCCACGAGCTGAGGACGAGGTGCCCGGAGCTGCTGATCGGCAGGAACTCGGTGATCCCTTGCACGATGGCGAGGACGATTGCCTGCTCGACGGACATGCTGGTTGCTCGCCTCGCTTACAAACGAGAATGGTGCGCGGCCGCGCTGGCTTGTGACAACGCCTGGACGTCTCCGCGGACGACGGTCTCATTGTGCTTTGGCGGGTTCGTGGAATGGATGCGGTACAACACCCAAAAATCGGGAATACAATGCCGCTGGCTCCGCATCGGCAGGTTCGCCGTCATCTCCACCAACCGCACTCACACCATCCCACGGAAAGCTGAATGGCACGCAACAACCCGACCGTCACCAGTGTCGAAACCCTGAGAAACCCCGAATACCCGCGCATTGTCTGGGTCAGGATTGGAACCAGCGACGGCCTGTTCGGGCTCGGCGAGACTTCCTTTGAACCTGCGACGGTCGAGACCTGGGTCCACGAGAACGCGGCGAACTACCTCCTCGGCCAGGACGCGACGCAACTGGACCTGCACTGGTTCAAGCTCAACACCTACGGAGCGCGCCACCGCGCCCGGTCGTCTGACATGAGCGGCATCTCGGCCGTCGACATGGCGCTGTGGGACCTGCACGCAAAGCGCCACAACGTGCCGCTGTACGAAGTGCTCGGCGGCCTTTCGAGGGACAGGATCCGCATCTACAACACCTGCGCCGGGTACTCGTACGGCGTCAAGCGCAAGGGCCGGCTGGCGACTGGTGAAGTCGACTACATGCCAGACCAACCTTACGAGGACCAGCAGGCGTTCATGACCGATGCCGGAGCGCTCGCTGACGACCTGCTTTCGAGCGGCATCACGGCGATGAAGATCTGGCCGTTCGATCAGTTCGTCGACAAGACGAACGGTCAGTTCATTTCGATGGCCGACCTCGACGAAGGCACCGAGCCATTCCGCAAGATCAGGAACAAGGTCGGCAACCGCATGGATGTGATGGTCGAGATGCACTCGCTCTGGAACCTGCCGTCCGCAGTCCGCGTCGCGAAGTCAGTCGAGCCGACCGAGCCGTTCTGGTTCGAGGACCCGGTCCCGATGGACAACATCGACGCGCTTGCAGAGTTCAGGAGGTCGACGCACATCGCCACGACGGCTTCGGAGACGGTAGCCACGCGCTGGGCGTTCAGGGAGATGATGGAGAAGCAGGCGATGACGATCTGCATGTTCGACATCTCGTGGGTCGGCGGAATATCGGAGGCGAAGCGGATCGCCACCATGGCCGAGGCGTACCGCATGCCGATCGCTCCGCACGACTGCGTTGGTCCTGTGACGCTTGCGTTCTCCTGCCATCTTTCTCTGAATGCGCCGAATGCGCTGATCCAGGAGACAGTGAGGGCATACAACGCCACCTGGTACCTGGACATCGTCGACAGG
>JANQEF010000099.1 GCA_028278465.1 Dehalococcoidia bacterium
GAGGGTTTCCTGGGTTTCGCGCTGCACCCGGACTTCGGCGAAAACCGCCGTATCTTCCTCTATTACTCGGCGGACGGGCCGCGGCGGTCGGTGCTATCCGAATTCCGCTTCGAGTCCGGCCCGGACGGCGTGATCGACCCGGCCAGCGAGAGCGTCGTGATGGAGATCGACCAGCCCTTCGGCAATCACAACGGCGGCATGCTCCTCTTCGGCCCCGACGGGATGCTGTACGTGGCGCTGGGCGATGGCGGCGGGGCAGGGGACAGGTCCGGCAACGGCCAGAACATCGCCACGCTGCTAGGCTCGGTGCTGCGGATCGACGTCGATGCGCCGGGCGTGCCGTATGCCGTGCCTGCCGACAACCCGTTCGTGGGCCAGGCGGCGGCGAATGGCGAGCCGGCGCGCGGCGAGATCTGGGCGTACGGACTTCGCAACCCGTGGCGCCTGGCGTTCGATCCGCTCACAGGCGATCTATGGACGGCGGACGTCGGGCAGAACGATGTTGAGGAGGTGAATGTGATCGTGCGCGGCGGCAACTACGGCTGGAACATCTTCGAGGGTGAGGACTGCTATCAGCCTGCTCGCGGGTGCGTCGATGTCGCGCCGCCAGATGTGATCCCGCCGGTAGCGTCGTATTCGCACCGTTTCGGCTGCAGCGTGACGGGAGGATATGTCTACGCAGGCGAACGGCTGCCTTCGCTGCGCGGCGCGTACGTCTACGGCGATTTCTGCTCCGGGACCATCTGGGCGCTGCGGCTGGGAGACGGGCTGCCGGATGAGCAGATGGAGATCGTGGCAAGCGACCACGCCATTCCGGCGTTCGGTCAGACGCAGAACGGCGAAGTGTATGTCCTAACCTACTCACCCGGCATTTTCCGGTTTGTGGAGAGGTGAGGGAGAGGCTTTCCTATCGTCATCTCGACCGAAAGGAGAGATCTGACCTATCGACGCGAGACCACTTCTCCCTCATCCTGCGCCTTCTCCCGCCGGGAGAAGGAACACCGCTGACACCTTCGTCCCGAGCCAGAGCGAGGGACACGGATGAGGGGGTGACCAACTCCTGCGCTGGTCCTGTTGTCGCGCAGGCTGCGTTCACTCGTCGGAGTCCGGTCGACGGCTCTTTGCTACCGCAGCAAGGAGCCCCCGGGTTGGTCGCCCCACAACCCCGGGCCCCTCGCACAGACTCGGGACGACTGTGCCAACCACACCTCAGCTACCCGATCTCCCGCGCCTTACGCAGCCACTCCTTCGCCGCGCCTTTCAGAAGCGCCAGCAGGTTTACCGCCAACACCTGGGCGCCGAGCGACTGGAAATGCGCCAGCTGGGCGATGGCGGCCGGCGCCGGATGCGTCGCTGCTGCCATCTTCCCGGCGGCCACCGTCGTCGAAACCACGCGGTCCAGCGCCTCGTCCACCACACGCTGATCAGGCAATCCCATCGAAAGCGCCATGTCGGACGGCCCCAGCCACGTTGCGTCAACACCGTCCGTCGCCACGATCTCGTCGATGTTGTCGACGCCGCTCTGCGACTCGATCAGCGCAAACAGGATCGTCTCCTCGTTCGATCGCCGGTAGTACTCGATGGCATCGGCCGTCCCGGCGCCGTACTCGTTGTTGCGGCCCGTGCCGTAATTCGACCCGCGCTCGCCAAGCGGCGGGTACTTCGCTGCGGCGGCGGCCTTGCGGGCATCCGCCGGCGTGTCGACATGCGGCACCACGATGCCCATCGCTCCCATGTCCAGGAAACGCAGGATCAGGTGCGCCTCGTTCGCCGGCACCCGCACAACCGGCGCCATGCCGTACGTCTCGGCCGCACGGATCATGTGCTCGGCGTCGGACTCGCTCATCGAGCCGTGCTCGCAGTCGATGAAGACCCAGTCGAAGCCGAGCGAGCCTGCGAACTCCACCAGGTGCGGCGAGTTGATGTTCAGCGATGCGCCGATGGCCGGCTTGCCGTCGGCGAGGCGGGTGCGGATGCGGTTCTCTCTCATGGCTCTGCTCCGGTTGCTTCGGGTTCGGCGCCATCTTCAAGGCAACGGATGAAGCGCGCAAGGGTTGACGCGTCGGCTGATCCTCCTTCCCGAGCCTGGGGGTTGTCATTCCCGACTCGATCCGGAATCTCTAAGGCGTTTGCGCGTCGAACGATCAGTTCCTTCGCTGGCGCTCGGGATGACACTGGATCGAGACGACAGCGAACCCTTCGCCAACCACCCTCAATTGCCGACCGCATCCCCCGGAAGTACCATGCGCCCGACCTCGAAACCCTCACTACTCCACAAGCCGCCCTAACCCGAAAGGCACGACTCATGACCACCGCCTACCCCAGCAACTTCCGCCAGAAGATGGCCACCGGCAAGGCGGTGCTGGGCACCGGCATGCCCGCCCCCATGACACACATCGCCGCCGCCACCTACGCCACCGGCTGCGATTGGTCATGGATCGACCTTGAGCACGCGCCGTGGGGTCTCGAAACCGTCTATCCCATCCTGCTGCAAGGCCGCATGTCAGGCGTCGCGCCCATCCTGCGCCTTCCGTGGAACGAGCCCGGCATCATCAAGCGCGCCTACGACGCTGGGACTGTCGGCGTGATGATCCCGCAGGTCGACAATCCTGAAGAAGCCGCCGCGGCCATCGACGCCGCAAAGTACCCGCCGATGGGCTCGCGCGGCATCGCGCCCTTCTTCGCCTCTTACCTTGGCCTCACGCAGCACGATGTGGTGAAGCAGGCGAACAGCGAGACGGTGCTGGCGCTGCAGATGGAGAGCGCAGAGGCGTGGGAGAGGATCGACGAGACGCTGGCGCTGGACGGCTTCGAGTTGCTGATTCTCGGTCCGGCCGACCTGTCAGCGTCGTACGGCGGCGAGGGCGATGTGCACTTCAGCAAAGTCGAGAACATCATGGTGGACCTCGCCGCCAAGGTGAAGAAGACAGACAAGGCGCTCGGCAGCACGTTCGCGGACCCGGCAGACGCCCGCCGCTGGATCGGCGAGGGCTACACGGTGATGAACATCTCCAGCCCGATGGTGCTGGGAACCGAGGGGATCAAGAAGGTGTTCGCCGAGCTGCGCGAAGAGTTCGGCTCGCCGGACGTCTAGAGCTCGTACCGCTGCCGCCCGTTCGCCTGATCACCGTCCGGGGTAACAGTTGAGAAGTTGGATTGGCACGCCATCCTGAGCTTGTAGAAGATTGCGGGAGCTTCCACCCTCTCCCTTTGTCCCTCTCCCATCGAGGGAGAGGGATGTCTGTCCTCTCTCCCCCTGTGGGAGAGAGATAGAGAGAGGGGATGTCGGCCAGAGGCCGACCTGGCGCGACATGTCTAACCACCTCTATCAAACACGACCTACCCTCTTCCTGTACTCACAATCGTCATCTGCGGCCCGTGACCTAACTCTGATAAGGACAGAGCCGCCGCTGCAGCCCGATTTTCGCCGTATGCCGGTCTGACCGATGGACACATTCCTGCCACTGATCCCGGTATTCGTTCTCGGCGCCATGGGCCCTGGGCCGTCACTGGCGGTCGTGCTCAGAAACAGCATCGCCGGAGGAAGACGCCAGGGTGTCCTCACCGCCGTCGGCCACGGCATCGGCTTCGGCCTGTATGCCTTCGTCGCCACGCTCGGCCTCGCGGGAGCCGTCGCCGCGAACGAAACCTTCGCCGAGTTCGTGCGATGGGCCGGAGTGGCGCTGCTCATCTATCTCGGGTTCGCATACCTCCGCAGCTCTTTGAAACACCAGTCGGATACCGGCGAGGCTCTCGATCTGACTGTGCAGGGCCGCGCCGGGTTTGCGCAGGGCTTCTTGATCGCATTCCTCAACCCGAAGATCCTCGCCTGGCTGATCGCCATCCTCACGCCGGTCATCGACACGGACGTCGCCGTGCCGGTCCTGCTCGGCGTAGCAGCGATGGGACTCTTCATCGACATGGGCTGGTATGCCGTCGTGGCGCTGCTGGCCACATCGTCGAACTTCGCCGAGCGCCTGAGGGCCGCAGCCAGCCGGATAGACCTCGGGCTGGCAGTCTTGATGCTAGTCCTGGCCGGACTGCTGGCATTCGATGTGATCTAGGCGATCCGCGTGACCGTCTGGTAGGGGCGACGCTCGCCGCGCCCGGTGACGGCAAAGGCGTCACGACTTTCCTCCCTCCCAGCTTGGGAGGGAGAACGCGTGTTTCCTGAGCGGAGCGCAGCGGAGTCGAAGGATCTCCGGCGCGGAGCCTCGTCCTGACTTGACGGGTTGACTCCTCAAGAAGCCCTTCGACTCCGCTCAGGGAACACACCCGACCCATCCTCTGCCCCTCCCAAGCTGGGTGGGGGAAACCAAAACCCACCCACTACTCACCGCTCCCCGAAGGCGGGCGGCCCCGGCCAAGAGTAGACTTGCGCCAGCATGAGTACGCGAACCGCCAATACCGGCAGCGCGGCGCAGACAGCCAGAGCGCACCGCTCACCCGGCTCCACCGCAGCCGTTGCCGAAGCGGCAGAGTGGCCCGAAGCCTCAGGGCGGCGTCCCTGGCTCGGACTCGGACTGCTCTTCGGCAGCATCCTATTCACCGTCGCCGTGCTCATCTTCTTCGGCGCATGGTTCGCAGACGACCGCATCGAAGCCCGCTCAGGCGTCGCCGGCCATGAAGTCGAAGGTGACTGGTGGGAAGACGGGCTAATCGCCGTATGTCCCATCCACTGACCCTGCGGCACCAATCCCATGCTTAGTATCCGCATGCCAGAAGGCCACACGATCCGCCACTACGCCTGGCTGATTGTCTTCATCGCCTCCGCCGGCCAGATGCTCGGTGCAGCCATCCGCATGGCATTCGGAGTGCTCGTCAACCCGCTCGAAGAGAGCTTCGGCTGGAGCCCCGGCGCTATCGGCCTCGCCTACGCCTACATGTCGATAGCCACCGCGCTGCTATCGCCTGTCGCGGGCTGGATGGCAACCCGCTTCGGCGCACGCCAGACCATGATCGCGGGAGTCATTCTCTTCTTCGTCGGCATGATGTGGACCTCGCAGGTCACGCAGATCTGGCAGTTCCACGTCGCGTACGGCCTCGTCTTCGGCACCGCGCAGGCGCTCTTCCTCGTCCCAGCCGTCCCTGCGATCGCATCGTGGTTCAGGCGGCATCTTGGCATGGCGATGGGGTTTGCGATGGTCTCGTGGAGCCTTGGCCCTGCGCTCATGGTGCAGATCACAGCGTTACTGCTCGACGGCTTCGGCTGGAGCCGCACCATGATCATCATCGGCATCGGCGGCACGGTGCTGCTCGGAACGCTCCTCATCTTCTTCAAGAACACGCCGGAGCAGGCGGGTCGCAAGGCATATGGCTGGAGGCCGGGCGATGCGCCACTGGTCACTTCAGGCGCCGACTACAAGAGGCACTCGCGCCGGTACCAGGGCGTGATCTACCGCACGAACGGCTTCTGGAACCTGATCAACATCCACTTCCTGGGCTGCGTCGGGCACGCCGTGATACTGGTCGGCGTCGTGCCGATGGCGGTACACCGCGGCGTGTCGTTCCCGGTGGCAGCAGGCGTGCTGACAACGATCGCTGTGACGAGCATCCTGTCTCGCTTCATCACGCCGATCATGGGCGAGAAGATCGGTGCTCGGGGCACGATGTTCTGGTCGTTCTTCGGCCAGGGTGCGCTGGTGCTGATGCTGCTGTTCGCAGATTCGGCGCTGGAGTTCTACATCTTCGCTGTGGTCTGGGCGATTCCGTACGGTGGCGAGGGGACGGTGTTCCCGGTGATCAACCGCAAGTACTACGGGCACGTGCCGATGGGCCCGACGTATGGCTGGCAGCTGCTTGGCGCCGGGCTGGGAATGGCGCTTGGCGGTGTACTGCCGGGGATGGTGTTCGATATCACCGGCGCCTACACGTGGGCGATCTGGCTGTCTGCGATCTTCAGCCTGGCCGGCGCGGCTTCGATCGTGCTGCTGGAGCCGACGAGACGGCTGCTGATCCCGCGCTGGGAGGATGTGAAGGACAGCAGGCAGGTGGGCGAGGTGGCGCCCGGAACGGCCTCTGTGCCAGACGTCGGCATGGCGGACTGAGCGAACGGACCGATCTGGTAGGGGCGCCGGGGTGTTTCCTGAGCGGAGCATTAGCGGAGTCGAAGGATCTCTGGTGCGGAGACTGGCCCTGACAAGACGAGCTGGCTCCTGCAAGAGGCCCTTCGACTTCGCTCAGGGAACACCGCACAACCCACCCTCTAACTCCCTCGCGCCCAGAGGGCACCCGAGGGAGGGAGAATCCTGTCGTCCCGAGCGTCAGCGAGGGATCTGACCGTCTTCCTGGATCACCCGGGAGATTCCGGATCAAGCCCGGACTGACCGTCCATAGCACAACCCGATGATCAACAACCTCTACGACAGCTGGGCGCCACATTACGATTCGGATGCCAACCCAACGAGGGATGGCGCGGCCACGGTCCTTCGACAAAAGCTGAAAGACCTCTCGGTCGAAACCATCGTCGAACTGGGATGCGGCACGGGCGTTAACACCGCTTGGCTGGCTGACCGAGCTGAATCAGTCGTCGCCATCGATTTCTCGGACGGAATGCTTGAGATCGCACGCCAGCGCGTGCCGTCCGACGATGTCCACTTCCTGCAACACGATATCAACAAGCCTCTGCCCGTCGATCCAGCCATCGCCGACCTCGTCGTCATCACGCTGGTGCTTGAGCACATCGAGGCGATCGAGCCGGTCTTCGGTGAGGCAGCGCGGATTCTCAAGCAGGGCGGCGAGCTTGTTGTCTGCGAGCTGCATCCGTTCCGCCAGATCCTTGGCAAACAGGCGCACTTCGACGACGCCGGAACCGGCGAGCAGGTAGCGATCCCTGCGTTTCATCACGACGTGGGAGACTACGTGAGGGCGATGGTCGTGGCCGGTCTTGTTGTCACCGACCTGACAGACTGGCGAGACGGCGGCGGTTCAGACACAAGTGAGGTTCCACGACTGCTAGCCATGCGCTGTCAGAAGCCGTGACGACTGTGTTTCCTGAGCGAAGCGCAGCGGAGTCGAAGGACCTCTGGTGGGATGACTCGTCCTGACAGGACGGGTTGTCTCCTTACGAGGCCCTCACCTGCACGCGGGTACCCGCCGTCGCCCAGGGAACACACCGACCCGCCCTCGTACTTCCGCCACCTACCCCGGCGCTGCGAACAGGTGCTGCTCGTCGAGGAACATCGTGGCGCCCATCTCTGAGTAGCGGTCCATCTGCTCCTGCGAATAGGTCCGCAGGCACAGCTTCGCCTGCGTGCCTTCGAGCTGCTTCAGCACGTGCAGGATGCAGTCATCGTCTGTCTTCAGCGGGTGGTCGGGGTGCGCCTCGCGGTCGAACGCCAGGTCATTCGGGCCCCACGAAAGCACGTCAGCGCCGATAGCCGCCATCTGCGCCGCCCGCGTCACGCCGAGCACCGTCTCGAGCTGCATCCACAGCACCGCGTGCTCGTTCCACCACTCGGCGTACTCCAGCCGGTCCGGCCGTTTCTCGATCTCGACCCCGTTCGAAGGCCCCCAGCTGCGGCGGCCCTTCTGCGGGTAGTTGAAGTAGTCGACCGCCTCCCGCACCGTCTCCAGGTCCTCGACCTGCGGCACCTCGATCATCGACGGCCCGAGGTCCAGCATGTTGCCGATGAGGTACGTCTGGCGGGTGTGTTTTATGCGTAGCTGCACCGGAACGCCCATACCGTTGGCGACGCGACAGACGTTGACCAGGTCGTGCTCGGCGAACGCGCTGTGCTGGGCGTCGACGGCGATGTAGCTGTAGTCGCCGCGGCCGAGCGCTTCTTCGACTTCGGCTCGGGTGCTCCACGTGCGCACCGAGCAGCCGACGACCTTCTCGCCGCTGCGTATCCGCTCTTTCAGGTTCTCAAGGCCGTGCATGGTGCTGTTCCTTCAGGGGTTTTAGCCGGTCGACGGCGCTGGCGCCTCGCCGGAGAGATTCCGGATGCCATCCTGAGCCTGTCGAAGGGTCAAGTCCGGAATGCCAGACAGTTGGTAGGGGCGCCGCTTGCTGCGCCCGGTCCCGGTGGTAGCCGGGACGTCCCACTCCCAGCTTGGGAGGGGGGGAAGGGGGGGGGTCATTCGCCTTGTTGAGGGCGAGTGGTTCGTCACCAACGACCCTCCCTCTAGCTCCCTCCCAAGCTGGGAGGGAAGACCAACACCCCCTACATCGACAGCATCACGCGCTGCGCCGCCGTTCCCTCCTCCTTGCCATGCCACTCCGCGAACTCGAACGCCTTGTTGATCTCCTCAAGCGGAAAGCTGTGTGAAGCGATGTTTGCCAGCGGGTACGTGTCCCGCGTGCGGCGCAAGAACTGCAGCGCCGACTCGATAATCCACGGGTTGTAGTGCACCGTCCCAAACCACTTCAGCTGCTTCCCGATCACCTTCGACGCCGGCATCGTGATGTCACCGGGGACAACGTTGCCGATATCGACATACTTGCCGTTCAGCCGGCACATCTCGATCCCCTCCAGCGTCGCCGCCGCAACCCCCACGACCTCGACCACCACATCAGCGCCGATACCGCCCGTCAGCTCCATCACCCGTTCGACGCGTGACTCGGCGGTCGGGTACTCGCGCATCGAGATAACGTCCGAAGCGCCGCACTGCTTCGCCATCTCGAGTCGTCCTGGCTGGCCGTCGATCACGATCACCTGCGACGCGCCCATGTCGTGCGCCACCGCGGTCGCATAGACGCCGAGTCCACCTGCTCCCTGCACGACCACTGTGTCGCCGAAGTGAACCCGCACCCTCTCCAATCCCCACAACACCTGCGCCAGCGCGCAGTTCAGCGGCGGGATGGCGGCGTCCGGCAGCTCGTCCGGCACCTTGTAGACGTAGTGGCCCGGCTGCAGGTAGTAGTAGTCGGCCATGCCGCCGTCGCAGTACGGGTACTCGTCCAGCCCGGCCATGTTGCGCCGCATCCGGTGCGGACAGGCATGGTGCTCTCCCCGCACACAGTGGTAGCAGCGGTTGCAGGGGAAGAAGAAGGGGAAAGCGACGCGGTCGCCCTCTTTCAGCGGCCTGCGGAGCGAGTCTGAGTCGACGCCTTCGCCGAGGCTGTGAACGACACCTGTGAACTCGTGGCCGAGCACCTTGGGAATGACGTTGTCGCTCGACTGCAGCCTGCCTTCGCCTCGCCAGCCGTGCAGCTCTGACCCGCAGATCATGGCGCCGGTGTTCCTGACGAGGATGCCGCCGGGCTCGACATCGGGCGTCGGGTACTCACGGATCTCGAAAGGTGTACCGGCCTGTTTGAAGACGGATACGCGACCTGTTGGCATTTTTCAGTTCCCTGGCTAAGGAGTGCGTGGAGGTAGGTACGGTTCGGTAACGCCGCTATCTTATGCCGGGTAGAGCAGGGTGTGGGTAGTCCTCCCTCCCAGCTTCGGGTGCCCGCTTGCGGGCGCGAGTCAGAGGGAGGGTCGTTGGTTTCATCTTCGAGCGCGCTCTCCGGATGGGAGAGGCTTTCTTTGTGTCGTCCCGACCCCGGGGTACCCGCTTGCGGGTCGAGGGATCTGACCGTCTTCTTGGGTCACCGGGCAGATTCCGGATCAAGTCCGGAATGACATGTTGCGACGTCTCCAGTGCCCAACTGTTGGCCACTTCTCCCTCATCCTGCACCTTCTCCCGCCGGGAGAAGGAAGACCACTGACACCTTCATCCCGAGCCAGCGCGAGGCACGACCAAATCCTCCCAGCTTCGGGTGCCCGCTTGCGGGCGCGAGTCAGAGGGAGGGTCGTTGGTTTCATCTTCG